>DASZFO010000118.1 GCA_035939775.1 Pirellulales bacterium
CGGTTCCATCGTTCGACGCGCCGCCTCGTTCGGTCGTGCCGTAAAGCATCGAACCCGCGAGCGTTAAGCCGGCGGATGGAGCGACGCCGTCGGCGCCGGTAAACGTGTGCAGGATCGCGTACCCCGTACCGTCGGTGTTGACTTTGAACACCGTTCCACCTTGAGTTACGCCGTAAAGCGTCGAGCCGGACAACACCAGTTGGCCAAGCGGATTTCCACGATCCGAGCCAGATGAAAAGCTGTGCAGAATCAGATGGCCAGAGCCATCAGTGTTGATTCGGAACACAGTGCCATAGTCTCCCAACTCGCCGCCGTTCAATGTCGTGCCATACAGCGTAGAGCCGCCGAGCGTCACGCCGGCATCCGGGTACTTGCCGTCAGCCTGGTCGAAGCTGTAGAGGTTTGAATACCCCATGCCGTTCGTGTTGACCTTGAAGACTGTTCCCCCGTTGGTTCCACCGTATATTGTCGTCCCGTAAAGGGTCGGGCCGGAGACCGTCAAGTCGGCATAGGACGTGTTGGGACCATATGGCGGCGCCAGGAAGTCGTTGTACAAGACGGAGTATCCTGCACCATTCGCACTGACGGTGAAGATCGTCCCGTCGTTCGACGTTCCGCCAAACGCGGTGGTCCCGTAAAGCGTCGAGCCGGAGAGCGTTACGCCGGCATAAGGCTGGCTGCCGTCCAATCCCGAAAAGTTGTGTAGTACAGAGTACCCTGAGGCGTCGGTGTTGATGTTGAAGATCGTTCCATCGTTCGATAAACCGCCAAACTGGGTCGTCCCGAAGAGCGTGGCGCCGGAAAGCGCGAGACTGGCCACAGGGCCGCTGCCGTCAGCGCCTGAAAAGTTATGTAGGATCGCGATCGGTGCCGCGTCGGCGGTGCTCGACTGCGACAAGAGGAGTGTCACGACTGCCGAGGCGGCGGCGACTGCCGAGCGCGTTGCTGAGAGCCGTCGGCGACGGACGACCACCAATAGTCCCACGAACCCAGTGCAAATGAGAATCAAGGCGGATGGTTCGGGGACGGGTGCAAACGCGAGAAACTGCGGCTCCCCGATTCCTGTGCTCGCGAAGGTGCCGAGATCGCTACCGGTCGGGCTGAACTCTTCGATTTTGTTGGCAGAACCATTCGCAGCGTACAGATTTCCGCCAGGGCCAAAAACAAGGCCAGCGGTTAGTTGCGCCCCCGTACTGGCAAACACGCCGAGGTCGTTGCCTGTCGAACCGAATTCCTCAATGCTTCCGCTGTTGTCAAAATAGTTCGCTGCGTAGAGGCTGCCCTTGTGGTCAAAAGCGAGACCAACCGGGCCATGCAAGCCAGTGCTGGCAAACAAAACTCAGATCGCCGCCTGCGGAGTTGAATTTTTCAATCGTATTGGCGTTAAGGTTTGCCGCGTACAGATTGCCGCCGCTGTCAAATACGAGACCTTGTGGACCGAGCAAACCACTGCTGGCAAACGCCCCCAGGTCAGCACCAGTCGGACTGAACCTTTCAATCGTGTTGCTGCCGTCGTTGGCTGCGTACAGATTGCCGTTGCGGTCGAAGGCTAGGCCAACGGGTCGGCTCAGCCCAGTGTTGGCAAACGTGCCCATGCTTATTCCGGTCGGGCTGAACTCTACGATTGAGTTCGTATCGTAGCCGGCAACGTACAAGTTTCCGGCCCTGTCGAAAGCTAGGCCAACCGGACGATTAAGCCCAGCGCTCGCAAATGAGCCAAGGTCAGTGCCCGTCGGACTAAACGCTTCGACGACGTTTGTGGCACCGTAGGCGACATAGAGAGTGCTCGCTTGCGTGGTGGCCTTCAGGGGGAGCAGCGCAAAAACCGTGGTTAGTACAAACGAAATCGCCTTCAATCTGAAGTTGTTCATTAGCGTTCTCCTTCGTCGGCAAGGATTAGGGTGGTGGATGGCCGAAACGTGCGTAACGCGATAACGCGGTGGCTTCGTGGCGCAATAAAAAGAGCGCCAACCAAGGCCGCTCCTCCAGCCCCCGCCAAGGGGCGCAGCAGAACAGCACCTGGCGGCGCCCCTTTAACAGGGGCGCTCGTCCAAGCACTGCTTCTGCTGCAAGAGCCTGTTGGCTCAGGTTGGCGGTTTTGGAGGAAGCAATACGGACGCTTGCGCGTCGTTCAAATTGTGTTCATGGCCGTTGTCGCGGCCGTATAATTCTCTCGATGAATCCTTGATGAAACCACGGCGTCGAGCCGGAACGAACCCTCATCCTAGCGAGGGGACTCGGCGCCATCAAGAAACCGCCATCGAAAACCACGCGGCGCAAATGCGCGCCAGATGATTGGAATCGTGCGCTTCGGCGTTTTTTGCCTCGTTCAAGGCGATCCGGTATGCTGCCAGGATGGTGATCGGCCCGGCTTTGCGATGAACCGCTGTGGCCGAGCTCGCCAGTCTCTTCATTTGCAGAGGTCCCGCCATGGCCGAAGACCATTTGCTGACCGAGACGGAACTGGCCGAAGCTTTGCGGACCCTGCCCGACTGGGAAGTCCGCGACAATTGGTTGCGGCGGGCCTACCACACGCCCGGTTGGCCCCACACCATGTTGCTTGCCAACACGATCGGCTACCTCGCCGAGGCGGCCGGGCATCACCCGGATCTAAGCATCGGCTATGCTCAGGTGACTGTGAAGCTCCAGACCCACCGCGTCCGCGGCATCACGCCGAGCGACGTCGAACTGGCCCGGCGAATCGACGAAGTCGTCCTGTGGAAGCCGGCTGCGGGAAGCCCACTTGGCGGTTTTCCCAAGCGCTGGACCCATTGATCCAGCGGGCACGGCCTGGGCGATAGTTCGGGGAGGAGAGACGCGATCGGGATTCATGCACATCCTAGGTCCAAGTTAATCGCCTAATCCCGTCCGTGTTCGGACCGTCGAGATGGCGGTCAGGAGAACGACCAGCAAACAATAGGTGATCGCCGTTTTCCAGATTCCTTCCTCCCGAGGCTTATCGCCCAGCGTGCGGCCGAAGCAGATCAATCCGAGAACCATGAGCAATCCGTCGTGCGTGCAAAACCATGCCCCGACGACCGTGGTCGTGGCCAAGAGTTTTTGCAGCCGCGACATCGCGTGAAAGCCCCTGCCCCCGTCGAGCGGGCTAATCGGCAAGAGGTTGAACAGGTTTATCCAAGCGCCGACACCCGCGATCGCGGCAAAGATCGGGCGATCTGTGGTGAACCAAAGGCCCAGTGCAACCACCGCCGCCCCCAGTCCGTAGATCGGTCCGGCAAGGCCGATCTCCGCGTCTTCTCGCGGATTGACCACTTGCTGCTGGAGCCGGATGAGCGCGCCGAGACCCGGGATGAACATCGGCGCTGTCGCTTTGAAACCGTAACGGCGCAGGGCGATGACATGCCCCATCTCATGCACATAGATCGACAGCACTAATCCCAGTGCAAACTTCCAGCCCCAAGCTGTCCAGTACACGCCCAGCGAAAGAAGCATCGAGAGGAGCGTCGTCCCCTTGGTCAAACCCAGCAACAAAGCCTTGAGCTTCCATAGCATCAGACCCATCGCTCCCACGCCCGTTGCGACGCGCAAGGCCGGCGCTTTCTGACTGGTCAACGGCTCGGTGGGAACGGCGCTCAGCGGAATGTTTCGCCCCAATTCCGTGACCTTCGCCGAGATCACCTGGTGTTGTCTTGATTCGGAAGGCAATAGGCCCAGAGCTTCCCGCCAACTCGCCAGGGCGGTTGGAATATCTCCGCGGTCGGCGGCTTCTCTTGCCTGTTGCGCCAGCGTCGCCAGCCGATCAGCATGAACCAGCCGCGCGCATCGCGGGCAGGCCAACATGGTGGGCGCCAATTGAGTCGCGCATTGAGGGCAAGTTTCGATCGTCGGCTCAATGGTCACGGGATCACCCAATGTTGCGAATCGTTGTTGCGGCGCCCGCATTCCCGTGCTATGCCGAAGTGCCGCCGGCAGAGCCGGGGTTGGCGATCTCGACCGTCGTGGCAACCGACGGCTGCGGCCCCATCTGATAAGGGCCGCTAATCGGCAATGGTCGGCGTGCGTTGAACTTCCATGCCTCCCACAAGGCAAAGCCGATGATCAGCAGCCCGATTATGTTCTGCGCGCCTGGCAGAAACGGTGTGGCTAACGAAAGCGCGATTACGAGCAACACGAGAAGTGCCATTGCTCCAATGGTCCGGGCTAGTCCCACCTGAGGTTTTGGGTTCTCTGGCGACCCGGACGCCGCCTTACCAGCAGCATCGCCGGTTGCCGATCCCGTTTGAGACTTGTTATCGACGCCCGGTTGAAGAGCAGCCTTTGAACGATGCTCGCGTGCGACACGAAACACCGCTTCGACCACATCCGGCATGTAATTGGCCGCGATGCAGCAGTAGGTGAGCGCGACGGCAAGGACTTGGTAACCGCGACCTCCTCGGCCTCCCGATCCCTTACGGACTGCCTTGCCGACCATGAAGCCGACCAGGATTGCTACCAAGCCGATCTCCAGCTGCGCCACGCGACGGATCAGGAACCAGATCAGCGCGCCTAACAAGCCGGCGCCTAAGCCCATTAGAGTCGCTCTGACGACGCGACCAAATTGGCTTCCAGATGGACCAGCAATTACTCGTTCGCGGCACACAGGGCACAGCAACTTGTCGCCCAGCGCGTAATAGGTCGAGGCGATCGGCTGGCGGCATGCGATACAGTGCTGCCCGGCCACCGGTGCAGGCGAATTCGAGTTCCCTGCTTCAGCGGTGGTGAACTGCAAATCATCCGCCGAATTCGGAGGCAACGGAGATTCCGACATTTGCGGTCCTTGTATGGAAAATGCTTTTGGACGCGATCGGCATTCGTTTCCGATGGCCCCGGAATCGACCCGGGATCGGAATGGTCACCATTCTATCAGCGTGTCACCCCCCTGTGTCTAGCGAGGTGAGTTTGCCCCAACTATCCTCCCGCGAGCCGACTCGGCGAAACGAATTCGTTAACAGCCCGGACCGATTGTGTGAACTTCACGTTTCGGCGCATTAGAATCACCTGCGTGCAACCCCCTTCCATCCTGAGGTGACACCATGCCCCGACCCAAGAAATCCAAAGCATCAAAAGCCCAACAGCCCAGCCGAGCCGAAATGATCCGGCAAACGGCAAACGCCCTTGGCAAGCGGTTTCGACCACGAGACATCATTGCTGCTCTGAAAGAGAAAGGCGTCACGGTGTCGAGTACGCTGGTCAGCAAGACTTTGGCTGCGGCTGGATTTCGCCGCCGGCGCCGGAGGGGAAAGTCGAACGCCAGTGCGGGCGCGACCAACTCCACAGGCCAGGGATTGAATCTGGACGCCCTGATTGCCGCCAAGGCCATGATCGAGAAGGTCGGCGGCTTCGAGAACGCAAAGGCGGCGCTCAGCGCGCTGAAGAAGCTGCAATAGGCGGAAGCACGACCCCTGTTTCCACGATGCCATTACAAACCGGAGGGTGAAATGACTCGCGCCGAAGCCACGCAGAAGATCCTGACATCCAAGAAACAAAAGGGGCTGACGTTTGAGGCGATTGCTGCCGCCGTCGGCCGGCATAAGGTCTGGGTGACGGCTGCCCTGCTGGGTCAGGCCACCATGTCGACGGAAGAGGCGCAAAAGGCCGGCGCCGTGCTGGGCCTAGAATCCGATGTCGTTGCTGCGCTTCAGGAGTTTCCCACCAAGGGATCGCTCGATCAAACGGTGCCCGTCGACCCGCTGATTTACCGGTTCCACGAAATCACCCAGGTCTACGGCACGACGCTCAAGGCGATCATCCACGAAATGTTCGGCGACGGAATCATGAGCGCGATCGACTTCGAGCTGGACGTGCGGAAGAAAGAGGATCCCAAGGGGGATCGCGTCGTCGTCACGATGAATGGCAAGTTCTTGCCGTATAAGAAATGGTAAGCGCGCCGCCGCGGGAAGTGAGGCTGAGAGCGAAAACCCGTCAGAACTTCTCGATACCTGGTTCCACCTTCGTGCTTCTTCTTCCTGCGCCGCGAGAACCAAGATGAATTTCGATCGACGAACCACGCGGCTCTGGTTAGCGGCCATGCTCGGTGTTCTCCCGGCAAGGCTTCTGGCAGATGACGCCGCGGTGCCGGGCCGCGATGTGCTATTCAATTGCCCCGATCCGGCGGTGATTCAGCCGCCCGGCGGCAACGACGTTTATGTGTTTTCGACCGGCAGGGGGATTCCGTTCGTCCGCAGTGACGATCTCGTGCATTGGCGGAGTGCGGGGCGGGTCTTCGATCGCGATGTGCCGGAATGGGCGAATGCTGCCATCCCCAATGCGCGAGGCATCTGGGCTCCCGACATCCGCTGGCTCAACGGGCGGTATTACCTCTATTACGCCGTATCGACGTTCGGCAGTCAGCGCTCGGTGATCGGGCTAGCGGTGAACAAGACCGTCGACGCCACGAATCCCGACTACCGCTGGGAAGATCGCGGCTTGGTCATTGAATCGGGGCTGGGAAAGACCGATTTCAACGCGATTGATCCGGCCATGTTCGTCGATCGCGACAATTCGCCGTACTTGTTTTGGGGTTCGTTCTGGAGCGGGATCAAGGCGACGAAGATCGATCCGCAGACGGGTAAGCCGCCGGTGGGTCCGCTGCAAGTCACTGCCGTTGCCCGGCGGGCGAAGGAGGTTGATCCGCCGGCCATCGAGGCGCCATACGTGATGTTTCACGACGGCTACTACTATCTGTTCGTCTCCTGGGATTCTTGTTGCGATCCGCGTCGAGCGACGTACAAAGTGATTATCGGCCGGGCCAAGTCGGTTTTGGGTCCCTTTGTGGACCAACGCGGACGGCCGATGAGCGAAGGGGGTGGAACGCTGGTGTTGGCCGGTTATGGGCACTGGCGCGGCCCGGGGCATAATAGCGTTCTAAGCACGGCGAAGGGAGACTGGCTGGTCAATTCGGGCTTCGATACGGACTTCCTGAGGCGTGGGCGCGTTCTTCAGTTCCGGCGCATGTACTGGCTCGACGATGGTTGGCCGGTGGCCGGTGAAGCATTGACCGAACCCGTGAAGTCCGATCGACCGGACACCAAACCGCCGAGCGCCGCTGGAAAATGGACCCAGTGGATTGACTATGCCGCCGAACATACGATCACGCTCGGGCCTGACGGCACGAGCACCGCGCCGGGCGGCGCTGGTTCGTGGCAACAGAACGGCGCATCGCTGGTCCTTCAATGGAAGGCTGCCGAGAGTGGTTCGACCAATACGGAGAACCATGCGGTCCTCGAAGTCGACGGCCGGAGCTACGTCGGTCGCGACTCTCGCGGCGAGGTGATTTTTGGGCTGCGGGCGAAGTGATTCGGACTGTTCACCGACACGAAGTGTCCTCTAGGTCCCGAGTCGCGAGGGGATCTATGTGCTCGCGGATCAGGTGAATCGACGGTCAAAAATTGCGGAGCTTTTCGTCGGTTCGTGCGATTTGGCTCAGCTGCGCCGTCACTTCAGGCCGCCTTCTTCTCCTCGCCATGTCCGACCTCCACGACCCGCAACACCCGGCCGCTGTCGCCATAAAACTTGACCTGTCCCTGGCTGGCCATCCAAACGGCCCGCAAGCCCGCGAACTTGAACTCGCGACCGACGTAATAGCCGGCCAGCGTCAGCAGCGATTCGCCGATCGGGTCGGCATCCGCCAGCCACCGGGGCCATTACCACCGGGCGATGTCTATATATATATGGAGAAGCGGTGGCGGGATCTCCTCACCCTGGCCCTCGATCGGTTCTATGTCCTCCGCGGCCAAATCGTCCATGGTGCCGCAACCCGTGGCAGCAGCCTGAATCGTGCGGTATTGAAGCAGTGCAGCCAGGTCTTGGAGGGACTGCTGCCGCAGATGCCGCATTTGGCGATCGAGCATGGGGCGCACGACAACTCGCCGCCGCTCTGCTATCCGTCAGTCTACGAGGAAGGGCCGCCGGCAGGTCGTCGTCCCCCGGCGCGTCGGGCACGGTGAGCGCCAAGCGAATCGGCAATCATCGAGGGTGGTCACGTGAATTGTCCATGACGCGATTGTCCGGTTCCGCCGATCACGGGCCGTTAAGTGCGGCTCTCGCGCGCTGGTTGGTCCGCTGTTTTCAACAGGCTAGCGAGGAAACTGCGGCTTCTTTCGTTCCAGTGCGTCGGCGATCGCTCGATCGCGAATGCGGGCAAGTCGCCTTTCGACGGCGCAGACGACCTCAACTTCCAAGGGCTTCGGTCCGTCGTGATCTGAATCGGCAGTTCGACGCTGCTGAAGCAATGCCGAGCGGACCTGATCGGTGCCTTGTCCCTCGTGCAGCATGGTCTTTGCCACAATGAAGGCGGCTTGGTATTCGTGGGGTTCCCGCGAGCGGCAGGTCAGATGCACGCGGCGTTCGAGATCCTCGAAGTGCCAGTCTCTCATGCAAGAGGTGTTGGAGCTTTCCGGCTGATTCCGTGCTATGGCGGGTCTCCTTTCAATGGATGTCCGGCGGCCAAGATGCCATTTCGATTCCGATAGCACAAGATCGAAATCCATGGCAGCTCGCACCGATCCAAAGGCATCTCGAACGGCGACGTTCGTCCGCGGTTAACACCGCTTTCGGCGCCGGCCATCGTACCCGGTCGCTTAAACTGCGTAGAACCGCGACAGCCGAAGGATTAGACGGTCGGCATGAGAAACGAGGGATCGCAGGGTCGTGCTTGCTTCGCGTCCGCGCACGGCGGACAATGTGGGCGATACGGAGGATTCAGCGGCAGATCGAATCACCACACGTCCTGTTCAAGCGCCCGGAGGATTGATGTCGCTGGTAGCCATTATTTCGGACAGCGCGCGGAAGCGGTTCGCGAGCGTCCATGGCATAATGCTGCTCTCTGCACTGATAACTCTCTTACCCGCCGAGGCAATTCGAGCAGGGCAAGCCGCAGCCGAGGAAAAGTCGCTAACGTCGGAGCAGCAGGAGCGGCTCAAAGAGCGCGACCATTGTTCCAAGGAACTCGAAAAACTCCTCGCCGATGGGAAACTAACGGAAGCTGTTGCTGCGGTCGAGAAGAAGTTGGCGATTGAGCGCGAGGTGCTGGGCAGCGACGATTGGGAAGTGGCGACTTCGCTCGAACGCTTGGCAGAAATCCAAGAATTGCAACAGGACCTTGCCGCGGCGCGTAAGACCTGCGAAGCGGTGCTGGCGATCGCGACGAAGCGGGCCAAAACGGCCCCGTGGCAGATGACCGATGCCCGCTTGGCGCTGGATAAGGTCTCGCTGCTGGAAAAATTGGGATCTCAACAGCGGCGTCAGTTGGCCGACGCCGACCGGTTAGGCTACCAAGTTGATGCCTTGATCGGTCAGCGGCGTTACCGGCAGGCCATTCCACTGATAATGCGCGGGATTGAACTGAGAAAGGCAGTGCTGGATCCGTCACATCCCCTGTTGGCCCGCAGCTTCCATGCCACCGGCTATCTGTACAATGTCACTGGCCAATTTGCTGAGGCGGAGCCTTGGGCACGCAAGGCCGTCGAAATCGGACGGCAGGTCTTGGGTGAAAACCATCCCGACTACGCCACCAGCCTCAGTAATCTGGCCTTCTGCCGCGATGGCCTGGGAAACATTGCGGAAGCGGTCTCGCTCTATCGCCAGACTGCTGAGATCCGCCAGCGAGCGTTGGGACCGGCGGCGGAAATGACGCGGAGCGCCCGGAAATCTCTCGCCCGCGAACTCGACAAGCTGGCGGAGAGCCTAATTCGACATGGCGACCTCGCCGCAGCTCGCCCTGCGCGCGAGGAATCGCTGCACATTCGCACCGAGCTATTTGGTGCAGCGAATTGGCAGGTGGCCGACGCCCGGCGGGCCTTGGATGACCTTAACCAACTGGAAAAACTCGATTCCCGCGAGCGAGCGCAGCTTACCGAGGCGGATGATATGAATCGTCAGGTCGGTGAGCTGCTGAATTCGGGCAAATACAAAGAGGCCCTCGCCCCAGCCCAACAAGCGCTGGAAACGCGGCGAAAGCTTCTCGGCGAGAAGCACCCCGCGTACGCAACGAGCCTGCACAACTTGGCCATGACCTATAACGAACTGGGCGAATACACGAAGGCCCTAGCGCTGGACGAGCAGGCAGTGCGAATCGAAAAGGAGGTTCTCGGCGAGAAACATCCTGACTACCTTGCCAGCCTGAACAACCTGGCCGGGCTTTATCAAACAATGGGAGACTATGCCAAGGCTGGGTCCAGCTACGACGAGGCGGTCGCGACCGCCAAGGCGGTCTTGGGCGAAAAGAATGTCGATTACGCGACCACGCTGGGCAACGTGGCCCTCTTTTACCACGAACGGGGCAATTACGCGAAGGCCGAGCCGCACTACCAGCAAGCGGTTCAAATCAACAAAGAGATATTTGGCGAGGATGATCCGCATTACGCGCTGTGCATCAGCAACCTGGCCGGCCTGTATCAGGATATGGGAAATTACGGGAAAGCCGAGCCGCTCTATCGAAAGGTCTGCGAGGTATACAAGCTCACGCTGGGCGAACAACATCCGAGCTACGCACTCAGTCTCAACAACCTGGGCAAGTTGTACGAGGAGATGGGGGATTATGCCAAGGCCGAACCGTTATTGCTCCAAGCGCTCCAAATCCGCAAGAGCGTGCTGGGCGAGAAGCATCCGATGTATGCGCAGAGCCTGGTCAATGCGGCCGGCATCTACCGATTGACGGGTGAATACGCCAAGGCCCAGCCGCTGCTGGAGCAAGCAGCCCGGATCAGGAAAGCGACCGTTGGCGAAAGCCACGCCGATTATGCCAACGTCTTGGTCGGTCTCGCGATGCTTCGCGAGCAACAGGGCGACTTTGCCAAGGCCGAGTCGTTATGGCGCGCGGCGCTCGAAATCTACGGCAAGGCGCTCGGCGAACAACACCCTGACTATCTGCTCGCACTCGACGGCCTGGCGGCAATTTACAAACGGATGGGCGACTACGCGAAGGCCGAGCCGCTTGCGCAGCGATCCGCGAGGATCTACAAGGACATCCTCGGGGAAAAACATCCTAATTATGCCGCCAGCCTGAATAACCTCGGCAAGCTTTATGTTGCTATGCACGACTATATCAGGGCCGAGCCGGTCTTGCTGCAGGCGATGCAGATCCGAAAAGATGCGTTCGGCGATCAGAGCGTCGACTACGCGACCAGCCTGAACGAACTGGGTGTTTTGTATAAGGGGATGCGGCTCTACGACAAAGCCGAGTTGTTCTATCGACGGTCGCTCGCGATCGACAAGGAAGCCGTTGGCCCACTGCACCCCGATTATGCGCAAGCCCTGAACAATCTGGGCACGCTCTACATGGCTATGGGGAACTACACAGAGGCCGAACCGCTGTTGCGGAATGCGGTTGAGATCAAGAAGGCAAAATATGGCGAGCAGCACCCGGAATATGCTCTCAGCCTCGAAAACCTTGCCGCGCTCTATAACGACATGGGCGATTATGCCAAGGCCGAGCCGCTCAATCGGCAGACGCTCCAGATCAACAAGGCGGCTCTCGGCGACCAGCACCCCAGCTACATTCTTAGCCTGTACAACCTCGGCGTTGTTGAATTCGGACTCCGTGACTACGCCAAGGCCGAGACATTTCTGCTCGACTCTGTCGGGCGCGCGCGGCGGCAATTGGAGATGACGGCCGCCGTTCAGTCGGAACGGCAACAGTTGCAAATGTCCCAAAACCTCCGGAGCTACTTGGACCAATACCTGTCGCTAGTCGAGGAGGCGAACCTGCCCCCCGACGCGGCCTACGGCGAAGTGCTCGCCTGGAAGGGCGCAGTCTCCGCCCGGCAACAGGCGATCCGGCGGACTCGGGAGATTGTCAACGGAGGCAAGTCGCCGGAAGCGGCCGGGTTGTTTGAAGATCTCACTCGCACGACGCGGGAGTTGTCGGAACTGTCGCAGACGGTTCCCTCGGCATCGCAGCGGGAAGAGCATCAGCGTCGCCTCGCCAAGTTGAGCGACCGGATCGAGCAGTTGGAACGATCGCTGGCCGGCGCGAGCCAGGAATTTCGCCAAGCGTTGGACGAGCGCCAGCGTACGCCCGCCGACGTCCAGAAGTCGCTGCCGGCCGACGCCGTTCTGGTCGATCTTCTGGAGTGCGGCTATTACGTCCCGCCCAAGGAAAAGGGACAACGGCCCCGAGACGAGCGCCACCTGGTCGCTTTCGTGGTTCGCTCCGATGGGCCGATTCGGCGCATCGACCTGGGACCAGCTCAAACGATTACGGCGGCCATCGAACGCTGGCGAGCAAGCTTC
>DASZFO010000119.1 GCA_035939775.1 Pirellulales bacterium
CTCAGGTATTCCACGCTTACGGTCGCCTATCCGGGTGACGGAAGAACGGCTAAGAGTCTACCGGGAATATGGCACGGCGACTATGTGACTGATCCTGGCGGAATGCAGGCTGCTTTCGGTGAGCTCGACGAAATCCTCGCCAGAGAGCACGCGCCAGTCGTCGTTGCGGTTAAGCTCACTCCAACGGCATTTGACTCGGAAAGCGGCAAGGCACCGAGCGTTAAGATCGGTCACTTCGTGCTTGTGACCGGTAAAATGGCGAACGGTGACTACAGTATCTTAGATCCTGCGGGGAAGTATTCGACGCTGGGCGGTGACAAGAATTACCTCGGCAATGATACGTGGTTTCAATTGAACGGGTACATTAAGGATCCGCCGGGCACCAGTGATCTTAGAGCATGGGCGAGTGCCCCCGGTGAAGGGGTAAGCGTTACGCTGATCGATCCGCAGGGCAGGACAACCGGTTTCGATCCGACGACAGGGATGGAATTTCAGGAGATCCCGGGATCCGCTCAGTATTTCGTCGCAATCGCGGATGCCGTGACCGGAGCGACCGCCGACGGCTTGACGCACTTCATCGACGCGCTCGAACCAATGGCGGGCATGTACACGATCGTCATTCGCTCCAACGGAGTGGCCGACGTGCCGTACACAATTTCTCTAGGTGGGGACGCGATCGATGGTACTGAACACAACCCGCTGCAGATCGATGGAATGGCCCGTAGTGGGATCGCGGATACTTTCAAAATCGTACTTGATCCCGCGTCATTCGCGCAGCCAACAGTCGTGGTTCCGGTCCTCGACCCGATTCCTAACGTGACAGTGACCCAGGGGACGCCGGTCACATTCACTGCCGTGGCGCACGACGCCGATCCGTCCGCGGTGTTGACGTTCAGTCTGGGCGCGGGCGCACCGGCGGGCGCGTCAATCGACCCTTCAACCGGGCTCTTCACTTGGATGCCTGTGGATGCGCCGGTGGTCGCCAACATCCTCGTGATTGTTTCGGTCAACGGCACTCCGGTGCAGAACATCGGCCAATATGTCAAAATCACGGTGAAGAGCGCAATCCCTGTTTTCACAGTGACGAACACGGCGGATTCGGGAGCCGGATCGCTCCGGCAGGCGATTCTCAATGCCAACATTGATCCGGGACCGGACACGATTCTTTTCAACATCGGTCCGGGGACGCAAACCATCGTCCTGCAGAGTCCTCTTCCGGCAATCACCGATCAGGTCTTCATTGACGGGGAGAGCGAGCCCGGTTTCAGCGAGCATCCATTGATCGTTTTGGACGGTTCTTCCGCCGGCTTTGGCGTCGACGGGCTGGTTCTTGGTTCCGGAAGCGACGGCAGCAAAATCCGGGGAATCGTTGTCGACCGATTCAAGTCGGCCGGCTTGCGGATCCAGTCGTCACACAACACGATTCAGGGGGACTACTTCGGCGTCGACGCGACCGGCGAGACCGCAGCCGGCAATTTCTATGGCCTGATTCTCGCATCAACCGCCAGCAATAATCTGATCGGCGCGGGTGCGGACGGAAACGCGGGAGAGGGCAACGTATTGTCCGGCAACGGACAGGCGGGGGTTGCTCTTATCGGTCACGGCGTCACGCAGAACGCTATCTCCGCCAATCACATTGGGACTGACGCGGGCGGGAGCATCGCCATTCGAAACGGCAGCTACGGCGTCTATATTGATGGCTCGAGCAATAATACCGTTGGTGGGACGACGGCTGGGCTCGGCAATGTCATTTCTGGTAACGGGTCTTTTGGGATTTACATGTGGGATAACGCCACCGGCAATGCCGTGCAGGGCAATTACATCGGCACGGATTCGACGGGGACGGCAGCACTGGGTAACGGCTTTGCAGGCATCTACATTCTCTCAGCGAATAACGTAATCGGCGGAAATCAATTGGGAGCCGGCAATGTGATTTCGGCCAACCCGTATGGCCTTCTGCTGTGGGAGGCCGCAGCGACCGGAAATCTGGTTGCAGGCAACCTGATCGGCACCGACTGCTCGGGCCGGAAACCGCTCGGGAATACCTTTGCCGGGCTCTACGTCTACAACGCTGATAAGAACGTGATCGGCGGGACGACCGCCGCGGCGCGGAACATTATTTCGGGCAACAATGGAGTTGGAATTGTCACCGCAGGGACCTCGGCCCAGAACGTTTTCGAGGGCGATTATGTCGGGCTGGACGTCAAAGGTGACACACCGATCCCGAACCTGAACATCGGTGTGCTCATTGAATCGCCGAACAATACGATTGGCGGAATCGCCGCCGGTGCCGGCAATGTCATTTCCGGGAACGGCGGCGTGGGGCTGTGGATTTACGGCGCCGGCGGCGGGATGGGAACGACCATCACCGGGAATTACATAGGCACCGATGCGACGGGCTCGAAGGCTCGCGGCAACGCTTATCAGGGAATTTATATTGGTGCGTCCGCAAACAATTCGATTCGGTCGAATGTCATTTCGGGCAACGGCAACAACGGCATCTGGATCGACGGAATGGCCGCAACGGGCAATGTCGTACAGGGGAACCTGATCGGTGTCGATGTGGGTGGTGTCGCGGCGATTGGCAATTCCTTCAGCGGCATTGTAATAACCGCGGGATCGAATAATCGGATCGGCGGCGCGAGCCCCGGTGACGGCAACGTTATCGCGGCCAATGGGAACTGGGGCGTTTGGATCGACGGCAGCAGCGCGTCGGGGAATGCAGTTGCGGGAAATCACATCGGCGTGCTCGCCGACGGATCGACGCTGATGGGCAACACTTTCGACGGCGTCGCATTGTCCCGCGGTGCCAGCGGCAACCTGATCGGCGGAGGAACGGCCTCGGCAGGCAATGCGATCGCCGGCAACTTCCGCGACGGTGTCCGTGTGCTTGACCAATCCTCATCCAATACGATTCGTGCAAACTCAATTTTCTCTAACGGCGGCCTCGGCATTGACCTGAATGGCGATGGCGTTACGCCGAACGACAACGAGGACGGCGACACCGGAGCAAACGGCCTCCAGAACTTTCCAGTGATCGTCGCGGCAGATCCCGGAATTGCCACGCAGGTCATGGGCTCGCTCAACAGCACTCCGAACTCCGTCTTCACACTCGATTTTTACGCGAATGCGATACCTGACTCGAGCGGTTACGGCCAGGGAAAACGCTGGATCGGTTCGAGCACTGTCACGACGGATGCAGCCGGGAAAGCCGACTTCGATCTAACTTTTGCGTCGGCGACGGTCCCTGGCGAATGGATCACCGCAACCGCGACGTCTGCCGACGGCAGCACATCCGAATTCTCGCGGGCCGCCCTGGTGACGAACCCGCTCAGTGTCAAGGCCGGGGGCGATCAGGCGGTGAACGAGGGGGGCCTCGTGAGTCTCTCCAGCGCAAGTTATACGTCGATCTCGCCGCCTATTCAGCTTGGCCTGCAGGTCGATTGGGGAGACGGCACCGTCGAAACGGGCTCCCTGGTGCCGGGAACCGGCGAAGGCACAATCGCCAATACGCATCGCTATGCGGAGCCCGGGAATTATACAGTCACGCTCACGCTGACCGATGGCGTCAATCCGACGGTGACCGATCACCTGCACGTCGCCGTGGCCGACGCGCCGACGCAGCTTGTAAGCTACGTCATTCAGCATGACCAGACGCAGCGATCCTTCATCCGTTATCTCGACTTGTATTTCAGCGACGACGACGGGCTTGCCGGGTTCCTGACGGGTCAGGGGATTCAACTCGTCCGCTACGACGCCAACGGCCTCAATCCGGCGACGGTTTCGCTGGCGGGCCTTGTCACAGTCAGTGGCACGCACGTTTCGATCGACTTTGGCATCAACGGGATCGGCGGCAATCGTCTCACAAACGCCGGCGACGGCACGTACCGGCTGATCCTCAGTCTGCACGAGCAGCAATCGACCACAACCGTGCAGTTCGCTCGGCTCCTTGGCGACGTCAACGGCGACGGGAGCGTCGACGCGGCGGACTATTCACTGGCGCTGGGCTATGTAAAGACGGGGGACCCGAACGGCGACATCAATGGCGACGGATTCATCGACATGCGCGACCTGATGGTGATCAAGCTCGCCCAGGGGCGCAAAATCAAACCACCGGCTTGATCGGGAGGCGCGAGAGTTGCGGCGGAACTCTCACGAGTTCGGCTACCCGATGCTGCGCCGCCGCGCTCCCCTTCGGGTCGCGGTTAAACGGTTTTGAGCAGTTTCTCCAGCCGGTCGAGAAATGGGACCTGGTCGGGATGAAGAAGCGTTCGCGCCTGCTCGATCGGGACGAATTCGGCGCGGTCGACTTCCCATGAAGCGCACTCGGGGCGGGCGTCTTCCGGGGCGGGGCCGGTGAAGCAATGGATCTGCTTGCCGCTTTTCTGGTATTGAATTGATCCCAGCGGTTGCAATTCGCCGGCAGCGACGCCGGTCTCTTCGAGCGTTTCGCGGCGGGCGGCTGCTTCGAGATCTTCACCGGGATCGGGAAGGCCTTTGGGGATGCTCCAGGGCTTTCCGCGGTTGTAGTTGCCGGAGGGGTGCACGAGAAGCACCTGGAGTTGGCCGTCGGCATTGCGATAGAGCAGTGTTCCGGAGGATTGTTTGGTCATGCGAAGGCGTGATGCTTGATGATGACTGACAAATCAATCCACAGATTACGCAGATTATTGCAATCGGTGAGGAACACCGTCATTTAATCTGCGAAAATCTTGAAAATCTGTGGATATCTTCGTCCATCTCAACCACCGAAATTCGCTCTGCTTGCGGTTGATGCTCAACACGTTGCGAGCGCCGAACTTGCGCTCGTGTCAGGCTCGAAAGCCTGACGTACTTATTTCATCTGGGACTCGAACCTGAATTTCGTCGCCGGCGATGCGGGTTTCGAACGTCTCCTGGCGGATGGTGGAGGTGGGATTGTCGAGCCACGTGCCGCTGGTGACGCAGAATCGCCAGGCGTGCCAGGGGCAGGTGACGCCGCCGTTTTCGACGTAACCGGCGGCCAGCGAGGCCCCCATGTGCGGGCAGGTGTCGTAGATCGCCGAGTATTTGCCGTCGACGAGGAAGACGGCGATCATCTGGCCGCGAACTTCGAAGCATCGGCCCTCGCCCTCGGGAATTTCGCCGACGCGGGCCACCGTCTGAAACTCTGCCATGCTTGCGGAACGCTCCCCGGATGGGCTAACGTGTGACTGCCATGAGATTTGATCCCTCGTCCAGTCATTTTTAGCAAGCGACAATATGAAACGTAACCCTGTCAAGGCGGCTCTCAAGGCCGGGAAACCGCAGGTCGGCACCTGGCTGTCGCTGGGCAGTATGTACGCCACGCGCGTTCTGGCCCGCGTCGGCTTTCCGTGGCTCACGGTCGACATGGAGCATTCGCCGATCGGCATCGAGCAGGCGGCCAATCTGTTCGGCGCGATCGCCGAAGCGGGCTGCGTCCCCCTGGCGCGGGTGCCGCGCGGGACGCACGAGAATATCAAGCGCGTCCTCGACGCCGGGGCGTGGGGAATCGTCGTCCCGATGGTCAACACGGTCGAAGAGGCGAAGCTGGCCATTGCGGCGGCGAAATATCCGCCGCTGGGCAATCGCTCGATCGGCGGCGGTTTGCACGCCATGAACTTCGACGGCACCGCCGGAGATTATTTCAACCGGGCCAACGACGAGATTCTGGTGGTCTTGCAGACCGAGTCGCCGCTGGGCGTGCAGAACGCCGAAGCGATCTACAGCCTGCCGGGAGTCGATGCGATCTTCGTCGGCCCCAATGATCTCACCTTTCAAATGCGCACTCCCGAGGGGGTCGACCCGACTCCCGAAGAGCTCGAGGCGATGCTGCAGCGCGTGCTGGCAGTCGGCAAAAAAGTCGGGACGCCGGTGGGCCTGCACGTGCTGTCGGTGGAGGACGTCAAGAAGCGCATCGATCAGGGCTGGCAATTCCTGGCGATCGGCAGCGAACTGCGCTTCATGACGAGCGAAGCCCAGCGAATCGTCGGCGGACTGAACCTGAAGAAGGCCGCCGACCTGGCGCGGTATTGATATTGTTACTGACCACACGGAGGTGAAATTTGACGACAGGAGAATACTGGCGGGCGATGTTCGAAAACTGGCCGAGCAGCGTTCCGCGGCGGGGG
>DASZFO010000120.1 GCA_035939775.1 Pirellulales bacterium
GCCGATGAGCGCGGCCAGCGCGCCGGCGATCGCGGAGCCGCCCCCGCCGCTTCCATGTCCGCCTTCGGCGCCGTGAGCGGCCGGCCCAAGGCCGCCCCCGAACAGCGGCGCAATCAGCGGAGTGAGCATGACATAGCCGACGATTGACAAGATCGCCGCGGTTCCCCAAATGGGCAGGGCCTGCTTTTCGCCATGTCCCTGACCGGCGGTCTTGGCATGGCCGTCGTTTTGGTCGTCGCTATGAGCGGCGCCCTGCGGCGCGGCGTGCGGGTCTCCATGTCCTGCGCCATGTCCCTTGAAAAGAATCGTGCACAGCGCGGGGCTGAGCGTCAGTGAATTGAACGCCGAGATGACCGTTGAAGCGGCGATCGTCAAGGCAAACTGCTTAAAGAACTCGCCGCTGATGCCGGCCATGAACGCCGTGGGAACGAACACGGCGCAAAGCACAAGCGCAATGGCGATCACCGGCCCGGCCACTTCGGTCATCGCGCGGCGGGAGGCGTCGCGCGAGTTCATGCCCATCGCAAGGTAGCGCTCGACGTTTTCCACCACCACAATTGCATCATCCACCACGATCCCGATCGCCAGCACCAGGCCAAACAGCGAGAGATTGTTGAGCGAAAAGCCGAGCATTCCCATCACGGCAAACGTGCCGATCAGCGACACCGGCACCGCGATCATCGGCACGATCGTCGCCCGCCAGTCCTGCAAGAACACCAACACCACGATGAACACCAGCGCGAAGGCTTCGAGCAGCGTCTTGAACACCTCGTGGATCGATTCGTCGACAAACACCGTCGTGTCGTAGTGGATCTGGTATTCAACCCCCTCGGGGAAGCGCTGGCTGAGCGTGCGCATCTTCTCGCGAATCGCCTCGGCCGTTTTGAGCGCATTCGAGCCGGGCAATTGGAAAACGGCCATCGTCACGGCGGGCTTGCCATCGAGGTAACTATTCACGTCGTAGTTCTTCGCGCCCAACTCGATCCCTTTTTCGAGTTCCTTTCCGTCGTTGCCGTAGGTCGTGTCGCGGATGACGTTGCGGAGGAAGACGTTCTGCCCCTGTTCGCCGCTCTTGACGACGATTTCGCCAAACTGTTTTTCATCGACCAACCGCCCTTGAGTGTTGATGGTAAGTTGATAGGCGAGCTTGGAGCCGGCGGGCACCGGCGGCTGCCCGAGCCGCCCTGCAGCCACTTGCGTGTTCTGCTCGCGAACAGCATTGATCACGTCGCCGGCAGTAAGATTCTTTGAGGCCAGCTTTTCCGGATCGAGCCAGATTCGCAGGCTGTAGTCGCGCGGGCCGAGGAAGGAAACGTCGCCCACGCCCTTCACCCGCGCCAATTCATCCTTGATCTCGCGCAGCGCGAAATTACTCAAGTAAAGCTGGTCATACCGCTGGTCCGGCGAGACGATGTTGACGCACATCAGGATCGCCGGCGACTTCTTCTTCGTTGTCACACCCAGCCGCTTCACCTCGTCGGGCAGCTTGGCCTCCGCGATCGCCACGCGGTTCTGCACGAGCACCTGAGCCATGTCGAGATCGGTGCCCACCTCGAAGGTCACGTCCAGCAGCATTTGCCCGTCGTTCGTCGAGCGGGACGACATATAGAGCATGTTCTCGACGCCGTTGACCTCTTGCTCGATTGGAATGGCCACGATGTCGGCGACGGTCTTCGCGTTGGCGCCGGGATAGGTCGCCGAGACCTGCACGACCGGGGGCGCCACCTCGGGGTATTGGGCCACCGGCAGCCCAACGACGGCCACGCCGCCAACGATCACGATGACGATCGAGAGCACCGTCGCGAAGATCGGGTGGTCGATGAAGAAATGGGATATCATGATGAACTCTCGAGGGTCGGCAATCCCATTGGGGCCTGAATTCTAGCCAGGTCGATTGCCGGCCGAAGAAGACACTCGACCATCACTCCTAGGACTCTATTGGGCCGCCGTTTGTGTCGGCGCCGGTTCGGCAATCGGCTCGACAGGGTAATTCAGGCGGGCGCGTTGCATGCCTTCCACAATGATTTGCGTGTCCTTGGCTAGCGGTGGATTTGGGGCGCTGACAACTTGCATCCCGTTATCCAACAGTCGTCCCAGCCGCACGTCACAACGCTTGACGATCCTCTTGGCATCGACCGTCAGAAGATATTTTCGATCCTGATCGGTGTTGACCGCCGACTCGGGCACCAAGATCGCATCGTACGGTGCGCCGACGGGAACACGAACGCGCACTCGGTAGCCGGGCGCAAACAGGCCATTGGGATTCTTCACTTCCGCCCGCACCTCGATCGTGCCGGTGGTCGAATCGATTTCGTTGTTGGCAAAATCGAGAGTCGCCTCGTGCGGATAGCCTTCATCCGTCTCGAGTCCGAAGCGGATTTTGATTTTGCGCTCGCGAAGGGGTCGCTTGTCGAGTTCGGTGCCGCTTTTCGCCCGGGCATCCTGCTCTGTCTTGAGAAATTTTTGTAGCGCCGGCTCGTCGACTGAGAAGTAAAGGGAAATCGGATCCACGGCCACGATCGTTGTCAGCACCGGATCGCTGCCGCCGGCGTTAACCAGGTTTCCCTCAGTCAGTTGAGCGCGGCCGATGCGTCCGGCGATGGGGGCCGTGACTTTCGCGTATTCCAAATCCAGCCGCAATCCGTTCACTTCTTCCATCTTCGCCGCAACTTGCGCCTCGGCGTAGCCCACGTCGGCGATCGCCTTGTCGAGCTGTTGCTGCGTGACGGCCCTAGTCTTCACCAACTCGGTGTACCGCTCAACGTCTCTCTGCAGGGCGATCCGCTGGGCGTCGATCGCCTTGGCCTGCGACAGCGCCTGATCGATCTGTGTCTGAAACGGACGCGGGTCCAATTCGAAGAGCAATTGCTCCTTGGTCACCATGTCGCCGTCGTGAAAAGCGACCTTCTTGATATGGCCGCGGACCCGGGCGCGAACCTCGACCTTCTCCGATGGCCGTAGCCAGCCGGTGTAGGAATCTTCGTCGGTGACCTGTGAAAACACGGGCGTCTGGACCGTCACCTTCGGCGGCTTGGACTCGGCAGACGGGGCGGCGGTTTTATTGCATCCGCCGGCTGATTCGACGGCAACCGCAAGGAAGATAAACAGCGCCGGTTGAACTTTGCGAGTCATAAAAACCTCCCGCGGAATCCGCAATGGGCGAACATTCCAAAACCAACTCATTTCCCGCCGGCCGAACGCTTGACGTATTCGTCGCGGGTCTGCTCGTCGATGAAATAGACCGTCTTTCCCTCCTTTTCGAGCTTCGCACCGGCCGCGTACTTGGGGAATTGAATCTTGGCGACGGGATCCTCAACCATGTGTCCCTTGAGGTAATACTGGTTCTCATGCAACGACAGGTACGTTCGCACGAAGCCCACAATGCGATCGTCAAGCCATTTTGCCAGTGCCTCGCGATCGACGGAGTCGAGCGGAAACGCGATCTCCGAGTGCGAATCGAATTTCATCATGATCGGCAGGATTTCGAGATCGGAGCTGAAAACCACTTGGCGCACGTCGGCATCCGCGAATGCGGTCAATCGCAAATCGACCCGAGCTAACTCGGTGTCGAACTTGAAGGCGGCGCTGCGCCGGCTGGGTGCGATTGTCGGCGTGACTTTGGCCCGGTCGCCGAATTTCGCCCGCAATGCTTCAAGTCGGGGCCGCCAGACGTCGACCAGCTCGCCGAGCAGTTTGTCGAACCTCTCGAGCCGCTGCTGCCGCTCGACATGCTCCTGAGTTTTTTCCGCTTGAAACGCCTTGAGCTTGTCGCGGTTGGTGTCAAATTCCGCATCGATCCGCTTGAGTAACTCGTTCACGTCGGCCATAGGACACCTCGATTCTGATTCTGAACGTTCGTTGATTCGAAGATCGGCAGCAAGAAGCGGCCCGGACAAAAAAACGATGGTTGGAATGAACTGCTGCTTGGAAGAGCGGCGATTTGCGTCTCGCCGAGCGGCCAATCTCACCCAGCCGAACTATGTTCGCACGCCACGCGTCGAATGACCGCTCAAGAAAAGTTGGGCCATAATCTATGACTTCAATCGTGAAGGTCTGTCGCGGCAAGTCCGAGACCTTTGCAACGGGCTCGACTGTCGCCTCCCTTGCAAATCCCCGCCTTCGAGTGAACCTAGCCGCGCCGTTGTGGGAAGTCAACCAATCGATCGAGTGAGCGAAGCAATCGCCAGACTTCGCGACCCACATAAACCGCGACGGGCTCGCCATTGACGATACTGGTCCCGCACTTGTGCGATCAATGATTCTCGCTTGAACATCTCAGCACCGCTCGATACCCACCTTGCCAGGAAAGCCGTATGATAAGCGAGTTCTTGTCCATCGGACATACCTGCTCGGGACTTCGCCGTCCGGCGATCGACTATGAACCCAGCGCGTCTAGAAATTGTTGCGCCCTTCCGACCGGGTTATCGCTCTGCCGGCGTGCTCCTGCATATCACTTCGCTCCCATCGTCGTATGGAATCGGAGACTTGGGACCCTCGGCATTTGCCTGGGTCGATCGACTCGCAGCGGCTGGCCAGGCTTGGTGGCAGGTGCTTCCCTTAGGACCGACAGGATTCGGTCATTCGCCCTATCAAGCGCTGTCGTCGTTTGCCGGGAATCCCGTGGTCATCAGTCCCGACCGGCTGATCGAGGATGGCCTGATTAAGTCGAACGAATGCACCGGCGGCTCGTTTCCATCCGACTACGTCGCTTTCGAACGAGTCATTCCCTTCAAGGAGAGCATACTGGCGTCCGCTTGGCGGAATTTCCAAGGCGGGGCCAGAGCGGATTTGAAGGACGAGTTCGAGCAATTCTGCGAGGACAAAGCCGCGCTGCAAAGCGAGCCGGCGTTGTTCATGGCTCTGCGAGAGAAATTTGAACAAGCACCTATTGCGAAATGGCCTCGCGAATTCGCGCGGCGCGAACCGGCGGCCATCACACAGGCGCGGCGGGAACTTGCCGACTCCATCGACCGGTTCCGCTTCGGCCAGTTCCTTCTGTTCCGGCAGTGGAAAACTCTCAAGGACTATGCGAATCGACGTGGCGTGCGACTGCTCGGGGACCTTCCAATTTTCGTCTCGCCGGATTCTTCGGACGCCTGGGCGAATCCCGAATTGTTTCTGTTAGACGACGAGTTGAGACCGAAAGTCGTGGCCGGCGTTCCTCCCGACTACTTCAGCGCCGATGGCCAGCTTTGGGGAAATCCGATCTACGACTGGGACGCACTGCGAAGAACCAACTATCGCTGGTGGATTGATCGACTGCAGGCGCGGCTGGAATTACTCGATGCGATTCGCATCGATCATTTTCGCGGTTTCGAGGCGGCGTGGCACGTTCCGGCAGGCTCCGCGACGGCCGCAACCGGCCAATGGGTATCGGGGCCGGGCACCGATTTCTTCGAGACAGCGCGGCAGGCGCTCGGCGGTCTGCCGCTGTTGGCCGAGGATCTGGGGCTCATTACACCCGCGGTCACGGCCTTGCGCGATCAATTTCAGTTGCCGGGAATGCGAGTGATTCAGTTTGCATTCAATGGCGATCCAAATAATCCGCATTTGCCGCATGACTGCGTTCATAATAGTGTGGTTTACACCGGCACGCACGACAACGACACGACACGCGGCTGGTACGACGCGGCGCCGGAACATGAGCGAGCGAATCTTTGGAAGTATCTAGGCCGCGATCCGGGCCAACCCGAAGAGGCAGTCTGTGAAATGATCCGGCTGGCATTGTCGTCGCCGGCCGCATTGGCCATCGTGCCGCTTCAGGATGTGCTCGGTTTGGGATCGTCAGCGCGGATGAACACTCCGGGGCGGGCGGAGGGCCAGTGGAGATGGCGCTGCTCCGATGGGGCGCTGGATGACCCCGGCTGGAAACGGCTCGGAGAATTGACGCAAGTGAGCCATCGCTCGCAGAGCTAATTCGCGGCCGTGGCGCCAAACAATCTGGCGAAGAGCTGGTCGAACCTATCTAGACTGGCAGTTGTCATAACAGATCACAACCACACTGCCACTCACGCTCTTTTAAGATATGAAAGAATCTTATCGACTCCCCGACAAATTCACCACGACTGGCAAGTTCTGGCTACCGGAAGCTCCTGAACACAGGGTCCCCGGAACGCTTGAATACACGACTGAGGACATCACACTGACCCTGCACGGAGCATTTCCCGTAACGCTACGGGACGGTGAGCGAATAGAATCAGTCCGTCTGTCGCACGTCTACGGCGCATTGAAGGAAGGCTACTCATGCACGTTGCTGGATGTTGGATATTCGGGGAGTGAGTTCAGTTTTTCCGAGACGCACACCACATCCTATTGGGCGACGTTTCTCGTCGTCGGGTCGCACACGTCCGGTCTGGACGATCTCCGCATTCACTCCCTGTCGATGCAATGCTCGCACTTGGCGACGTTCATGGGTGCGGACCCGTTTCAAGGCGTGCTGCCGCAGTGGGACGAAGGCTTTACGATCTCGCACAAGCATTCGCCTCCACAATCGTATAGGGTTGATCCGCTCGCAGCCTACATCAAATTCGGCGTTCGTTGCCACTTGTTTACGAAACACATGCAGATGGGGCTCGTCGCTGAAGCCATCGCTGAATTTGTGCCCGACACGCCTCACCCCGTTGATTGGTTCATGAACGCAATGTGGCGGTTGTGCGATTTGCTGACGTTATTGACCGACAGCCCTGTTCGCCCGCTTGCGATACAGTTTCGCCTCGACGAAGACAAGCTATACGATGGCTGGCTGGTCTATCATGCGGCAAAACCATTCTCCGAGGAAAAGCCACTCACGCTGGCGGAACTGCTCTTCGGCTTACGGTTCTTTGGCGAGCGCTTCGCCGCAGTTCTCGATAAGTGGTTCGGGATGAACAAGCCATTGCAGAGTTCCACCTACTTATTCAGGGATGCTCACCGTGATGAAGGCTCAACGGTCGGCGGCTTTTTGAAGGCGACTAAGTCGGTCGAAGCTTTCAGTATGGCGATGGGACAGGCGCATTACATGGAGCCCGCTGAATACGAACAAATCAAAGATTCTCTTGCGGCGTTGATCCCGAAGGACGCCGACAGCGACTTCCGAAAAAGCATGTTGAAGCGGCTGAAGTTTGGAAACGAGTTCTCGTTCCGCAAGCGGATCAAGACATTGGTTCGCTCGCTCTCGGAGGACGGCAGGGCTATCGTCTGCAAGCGGCTGGTGGATTTCGCCGATGGGGTGGTTGCTACTCGAAACTACCTCACGCATTACAGCGACGATCCCGACACGAAACCGCTCGAACCGAAGGACTGTTTTTGGGCTTGCCACAAACTCTTGATGTTGATGCGAATCCTGCTCCTCAAATACATCGGGGTTGATGAAGCCAACATCGTCGTTCGACTCAAAAACCACCCGTGGCTGTCGCAACAGATCGCTCTGTGGCCGAACTACAAGGAAAAGGCGTAAGGGAAGGCAACAGCGGGGCAGCTTGAACCGGTGCGTCCTCGGCTTTTAGAAAATCGACTGGTCCGCTCTAATGAGTGTATGACTATGAAAGACAAAACGGCTGGCAACACGCATCACTGCCCGTACTGCGGCATTCTGTTCTCGCTTAACGGGGTAAGCGCCGACTACTCGTTCCCGAAGTTCGGGCGATTTCATCCGTACGCTACATCGGACGCTACGGCTGAATTGCCGCCAGAGTGCAAGAAGCAGTATTCAATCACCTCGCATCGTTGCCCCGAATGCCATCAGCAAATCATGTGGTTGACCGAACTGATGAGCGACGACACAGAGGGCCCCGCTGCCTTGTTGTTCCCCAAGAATCCAGTCAAACTGGTTCCGCCTGAAGTGCCACCCCAATTTGCCGCCGATTTCCGAGAGGCGCACGACACATTGAGCGTTTCTCCAAAGGCAAGTGCCGCATTAAGCCGTCGCTGCCTGCAAATGCTGATTCGCGACCATGAGAAGATAACCGAAAAGACGCTATTCGCCGAAGTCGGCAAACTCATCAAGTTGAACTAGCTGCCGCCCGCTCTCGCAGACGAGCTTCATGCGATCAGGGAAATTGGCAATTTCGCAGCGCACCCAATCAAGGACACAAACACCGGAGAGATCGTCGATGTCGAACCCGGCGAAGCGCAGTGGACTTTTGACATCGTTGACAAGCTGTTGGACTTCTATTTTGTAGAAGCTGCTCGAACGAAAGCTCGCCGGGAAGCATTGAACCAAAAGCTCGTTGATGCTGGAAAGCAGCCGGTCATGAAGACTTAAGCTGCACAATTAGCCCTTTACTTGCACAAAAAGGCGGTCAAACTAACCGCTTCTTGTGCAAAGCCCCCAGAGGGACAGGGAGGAGAAAGCGGATAGTCCCTAAGCCATCGAGCCATTTCGTCGGGCGGTCAACATGACCACAGAGCGGGATTGGGCCCGGTAGACTTCGCCGGGAACGGCCGCCGCCGATTGCCAGGGGCAAATATCTTCCGGCGATTCTAGCGCCGTGTCGATCCACCGCCGCCATGGACCGCGCGTGCCGTCGAGCGGCGGCATCGCGAAGTCAAGCGGCTGCCAGTAGGCGTTCAGTATCAGATGAAACGACAGTCCCTCTCCGGCCAGCTCGCCGCCGAGGGCAAAACTGTGTGAGCCGTTGCCCCAATCGGGCTGATTGAGCGTCGTCCCATGCCAAGCCATCCTGGCTTGCCTGAGCAACTCGATCAAGCAGGTCCGCCGCCAGCCGTGCTCTTCGTCTCTTAGCAGTCGCCGCGCGTTGAGCAAGCCCACAAACCGATGCAAGTCGGCGTGCTTCGCCAGCAAACTCCAATCGAGCCAGTTCGATTCGTCGTCGAGGCAGTAAGCGTTGTTGTTGCCGCGCTGGGTGCGACGGAATTCGTCGCCCATCAGGATCATGGGCGTGCCCAGCGACATGAGCGTAACGACAAAAAAGTTCTTCACCTGGCGATTGCGAAGCCGTTCAATCGCCGGATCGTCGCTGGGGCCCTCGACGCCGCAGTTCCAACTGCGGTTGTCGTTCGAGCCGTCGCGGTTGTCTTCGCCGTTGGCCTCATTGTGCTTCAGGTTATAGGAGACGAGATCGTTGAGGGTGAAGCCGTCGTGACAGGTCACGAAATTGACGCTCTGCTCGGCCTCGCGCTTTTTGTGGCCATAGATCTCCACGCTGCCGACGATCCGATCGGCCACCCGGCGGACCGAGCCGGGCTCTCCGCGCCAAAAGTCGCGAACGTCGTCGCGAAAGCGGCCGTTCCACTCCTTCCAGGCGTCGCCAACAAAGCTGCCCACCTGATAGAGCCCCGCGGCATCCCAAGCCTCGGCCAGCAGCTTCGTTTCCGCCAGAATAGGGTCGGTTTCGATATCCCAGAGCACCGGCGGATTTGGCAGCGGTTGGCCCGACGAGTCGCGCGAGAGGATCGAGGCGAGATCGAAGCGAAAGCCATCGACGTGCATCTCCTGAACCCAATAGCGCAAGCTATCGACGATCAAGCGGCGGACAACGGGATGGTTTGCGTTCAGGGTGTTACCGCAACCGGTGTAGTTGGCATACCGCACGCCGCCGTCTTCCAGAATGTAATATGTCGGATTGTCGATGCCGCGGAAACTGAGCGTCGGCCCCTGTTCGTTCCCTTCGGCCGTGTGATTGAAGACCACATCGAGAATCACCTCAATGCCCGCGCGGTGAAGGGCCTTGACCATGTTCCGAAATTCGTTGACCGGGCCGAGTGGAGATTGGTCGGAGCTGTACGCCTGGTGCGGGGCGAAGAAGGCAATCGGCGCATAGCCCCAATAATTGGTCTTCCCTAGCGGGCAATCTTGGGCGTCGAAATGGAATACAGGGAGCAGCTCGACCGCCGTGATACCGAGCTGCTGTAAGTAGGGGATTTTCTCGATCAGACCGGTATAGGTCCCACGGGTTTTCTTGTCGACGCCCGAACTCGGATGCCGCGTGAACCCACGGACGTGCATCTCGTAAATGATTGTCTGGGACGATGATCGCTCGAGCGGCTTGTCTCCTTCCCAGTCGTAGCCGTGCGGATCGACGACCACGTTCTTCATCGCGGTCACTACGTTGTTACCCGGTTCGATCGCCGCCAGGCGATTGTAGTCATTTGGCACGACGACCGCCCGGCCATACGGGTCGAGCAGTACTTTGCTTTGATCGAAGCGCAGTCCGCGGGCTGGCTCAGCGGGTCCCGCGACGCGGTAGGCGTAAAGTTGCCCTGCCTTCAAATCCGGCACGAAGGCATGCCAATAGTGATAGCTCCGCGACTCGGGCACAATGGAGGCGACGCGGCGAGGCTTTGCATCGTCCTGGTGGTCGAACAAAAGCAATTCGACGCCGGTCGCATGGCGCGAGTAAATACTGAAGTTGACTCCGCCTTCGGCGACGGTGGCGCCCAGCGGATGGCTCCTTCCGGCCCTCGTCTCCCTGGCAGAATCATTCATGTTGAAGCAGCTCATCGAGGGCGCCCCGGATGACGAGCGCGCTTTGCCGCAGCAGGTCGGATTCCTGTTCGTTGAGAGGCAGTGAAAACGTTTCGAGGACTCCGTCGCCGCCGACCAGCCGCGGCAAGGCCACCGTGACATCCTGCACGCCCGCCACCTCCGCCGCCGGCGCACAGACGGTGAGGATCGAACGCTGGTCGTGTAACATCACGTCAACGATGCGCCCGAGCGCGCTGCCGATGCCGTAATAAGTGGCTGCCTTGCCGCAAATGATCGCTTCGGCCGCGCAGCGGACTTTCCGATCGATTTGCTCGATTGACGCCCCGGTGATCTCGATGCCGCGGAGCTGCGCAAACAACGCCAGTGGCATTCCGCCGACCGTGGCTAGCGACCAGGTCAGGACTTCCGAATCGCCGTGCTCGCCAATCACATAAGCGTGAACGTGTTGCGGATCTACGCCGCAATATTCGCCGAGCAGGCTGCGAAACCGGGCGGTGTCGAGCATCGTGCCCGAGCCGAAAACGCGGCCGGCCGGCAGCCCGCACTGCATCGCGAACCGGGCGGCAAGATGAGTCATGACATCAACGGGATTCGTCGCGACGACGAGCACCGCATTCGCGGCGCGCTTGACGACTGCCGGCACGACTTCTCGAAAAACCTTCGCGTTGCGCTCCAGCAGTTGGAGGCGGGTTTCGCCCGGCTTTTGGCCGACGCCGGCGCAAAGCACGACAACCCGGCAACCGGCCAGGTCTTCATACTGCCCGGCGTGGATCTCAAGCGGATTGGCAAACGGGACGGCGTGGCGAATGTCGTCCGCCTCCGCGATCGCTCGCGCCGAGTTCTTGTCGACAAGCACGATTTCGCGGCCCACGCCTTGCATTACCAAAGCGTAGGCGGCGGTCGCACCAATGAACCCGCTGCCGACGATTCCGATCTTCATCGCATATCCTCATAACTGCCGCATGACGAATTCGCAAAGCTCCACGATTGTACCCCAATCGGACGTCACAATGTCCTGGGCATGGGCCAAGTTGTTGCGCAGCCGTTCAATCTTCTTGACGGCATCTTCGGCAGTTCGCCGCGACGCGAACACCGTGAGGTTTCGCAGCTCTTCGTTACGAGCGACGATCTGGCCCTTGTCGGAGAATTGCAGGCAGTCGAAAAATCGCAGCGCCTGGTTTCGGCGGCGCCGCTCATCGAGAAGCGCTTCGGCCTTTTCCAGCCGGGCCGCCGAGACGTACAGTTTCCAGTCGTCTTGCGGAAGCTGTCGTTCGATCAGTTCGGTAAATCGCAGCTCAATCATCGTCACAAGCCCGAAGAGCCACATTCGGACGGGCGGCTTTTGCAAGTCGGCGTGCGTGATGATTCCGCCCACGTTGCCGAGCACCGTCACGAAGCCGAAACGGGCGTCATTCAATTTCAACAGCACATTCAACAGTAGCGCCGATTCGTCCAGGACGAGCGCCTCGTCAAACGCGCGACGACAATTTCCGCAGACGCCATTCAGCGATTCCCGCTCCGCATAGCCCACGGTCTGCCCATCGCTGCGGATTCCGACTACGTCAAAACCTTCGCTCGCATGAAGGCCCGAACTTCGTCGCAGGAAGCGCTCGAGTCAAACGACGCCAACGGCTCCGCGATGTCTCGCGCGGCAAACGTCTCGCTGAATACTCGCTTTACTGCGTCAGGAATCTTGGTCGCCGCCACGATCGCACCTGCGATTTCGCCGCATGAGTGCAGATGCCGAGTTATTCCACGGGGCAGGGTTCCGCATTCCAGATGCCGGCGGCGTATTCGGCGATCGTGCAGTCGCTCGAGAACTTACCCGATCCGGCCACGTTCAAAATCGCCATTGCCACCCAGTCGTCCGGGCGGCGGTAGAGCGAAACGAGCCGTTCGTCGGCCTCGAGATAGGACTTCAAGTCCGCCAGATGCATGTAGTGATCGCTCTTGAGCAACATATCGCTCAACAGCGCGAAGGCACCCGGCTCGTTGCGGCTGAAGTAATCGGAGGAGATGAGATCCAAGGCCG
>DASZFO010000121.1 GCA_035939775.1 Pirellulales bacterium
CGATCCGGCTGCGACGCAGGCCGCCAACATTTCCATTTCTCTTGCTGATATTGGCTTCAGCGGCCCCTGCAAGGTCCGCGACCTTTGGACCCACAAGGATCTTGGCGGCGTCACGGTCTCGATTTCCGCGACGGTCAACTCCCACGGAGCGGTTCTATACCGCGTTCAACCTGAGAACTAGACATCGGGAGACTCTACTGAAATAACTGAGGAGTTCCGGGTATCCCTTGCTCCGGCTGCCCGCGGTCGGGGATAATGCGGCCATGCAAATCGAGCCGCCGAGGGCTGATCCGCCGAAACGCAAACGCCGCTGGTTGCCGTTTACAGCAGATCCCTTGCTGCTGACCCTGCTCGCCGTCGAGGTAATTATTCTCTTGTCGGCGATATTTCGCTGGTTCGGCCGTTATGAGGACAAGGCCTGGACGGCGTGGATTGCCGTCGTCTGCGTCGCAATCGCGATAATCGTTGCTCTACTCCGCCCGATTCTTCGCGTCCGCCGTTGGTATCAATTCAGTCTGCGCTCGTTGCTGATCTTCACGCTCATTTGTTCGGTCGCATCCGCCTGGGTGACGCGCAGAATGGAACAGAAACGGCTGGAGCGGGAAGCAGTGTCGGCGATTCTCAAAGACGGCGGTGACGTGCTCCACGATTACCAAATTGAATCGTATGGATTCAACCGCTCGGCAAAACCGACGGGACCGAATTGGCTGCGAAAGTTGCTCGGCGAGAACTTCTTCAGTGAGGTGGAATCGGTGACCGTACGCGTGAGGGGCATCCCGAAGAGTGCCAGCAAAATGATGAGTCTTGATGAATTGGCACATGTCCATCGTCTGATTTTGGAAGGCACGAACGTCACCAATGCTGCGCTGATACACGTTGAAGGATTGACACAGCTTCAAACGCTGTACATGGACGGAACTGGAATCACCGACGCTGGGCTGGAACATCTAAAAGGGTTGACACGGCTCCAAAACCTGGGCCTGGGATTCGCCAACGTATCCGACGTGGGGCTGGTGAATCTCAAGAGCTTACACCAGCTTCGATACTTGCAACTAAATGGAACCCACGTCAGCGCCGAAGGATTGACCGACCTTCAAAAGGCGCTGCCGGCATGTTTCATCCGGGTTGAGCGCTCGGCGCCACGTCAATAACGTTGCCCAATTCGCAGAGATGCGAGTTCTCATCCGAGTCGAACTGGCCAGCGAAGACTGGAGGGCAGAGGGAGGCCAGGGTCGCGGCTCCCGTGGCTTGATTATCTGTTGCTCCGGCTGCCCGCGTCCGGCCGCGGCAACCGTGGGACGTTGAGAATCCCGCCCGACGATGCGATGGCCGCCGTGCCGAGCAAATTGACCCACGCCCGGCACGTGGTTACGATTGCAACTGCCGTGTTGTTGTTCGGCCTCTAGTAAACGCCGAGGGAGCAATTGAACCGATCCGCTGCCTCCAGATCATTCGGATTTTGCACCCTCGCAATTCTCGCGATAACGATGGTCGGCTCGGCGCAGGCAGGGCCAATCAGTATCGCGATGGTCACGGTCGGCGATTCGGGCAACGCGGCCGATGCTAACCTCGGTTTTGGGGCCTGGGGAGCGGTAAAATATGTCTATCAAATCGGCAAGTATGATGTGACGGCCGGCCAATACGCTGCATTTCTGAACGCCGTTGCCCCGGCTGACACATACGGCCTTTACACTTCCTACATGGCTAACGGCTTCCCAGCCGCCGGGATCATCCAGAGCGGGAATTCCGGAAGTTATTCCTATTCGGTCGTCGCGGGCCACGAAAACTTTCCGATCAACTTCATCACGTGGGGCGACGCCGCGCGGTTTTCCAATTGGTTGCAAAACGGGCAGCCGAATGGGGCGGAGGGACCGGGCACGACTGAGACCGGTGCCTACACGCTGAATGGAGCGACTTCAGTGGCCGCTCTGATGGCCGTCACACGCAATTCGGGCGCGATGTGGTTCATTCCCACCGAAGACGAATGGTACAAGGCGGCATACTATAAGGGAGGCGGCGTGAATGCGGGCTACTGGACTTATCCGACGCAGAGCGATACCGCGCCGATCAACACGCTTCCCGACACGGGCAACCACGCGAACATCTACGATTCCTCTGGCACTGGGAACGGCGGCTACACCGATCCAAACAACTTTCTGACCACTGTTGGGGCCTTTAACCTGTCGCCGGGACCATATAACACATTCGACCAAGGGGGCGACATTTTTCAATGGAATGAAACGGCAGCGTCGCCTGGGACACGCGGCCTGCGTGGCGGGTCGTTCGACACCAACTCAAGCTACTTGAGTTCCTTCCAAGGCTATTTCTTCGCCCCGACGGGCGAGAACTTCCGCCTCACCGGTTTCCGCGTGGCAAGTATTGCGAGTGTCCCTGAGTCAAGCAGCGTCATTCTTCTTGTCATCGGGATCGTCGCGCTGACCGTGGCGAGACGCCGACGGCCCCGCCGCTAAGCCTAGCGAGCCACGGCGGCCGGGATTGCGGCTGCCGCGTCCAACGGCTCAATCGACCGGCGGCCGCCGTGCCCGACCGTGCACTTGGCCGCCGGGCGACCCGTTAGGGGGCCTTTGGAATCGAGCCGTCCATTTGTGGTTGCGAGTAGCGATTGATCCGGCTTTTATTTGCGATTCTCGGCGCGCTCCGCTAAGATCATCCGTTAGGGGATTATCACGGGCCTTGGAGGACGCTGATGAATGAAAACATTCAGTTTCGGCTTTTCAGCTCGCTCGTCATCATTATCTTTCTCTCCACGACATCACGAGCCGTAACAATTTCAACCGTGCCTGTCGGCGGTCCGGGCAACGCGCCGGACTCTGCCACTGGCTATGGCGCGGTGCCGTATGCCTACCGCATCGGCACCTTCGACGTGACTTACTCGCAGTACGCCGAGTTCTTGAACGAAAAGGCTGCCACCGCTGATCCTTATGGCCTTTGGAACTCTAGCTTGGATGCGGGCAGTTCCGTGTCTCATGTTAACGACGGAGGAATAGTTCGCTCCGTTGCTGCCGGGACAATGACCTACTCGTATAGCGCGAGGTCCGGCTATGCGTTTAAGCCAGTGATCTACGTCTCTTGGTACGACGCGGTGCGGTTCGTCAACTGGCTCACCAATGGCCAAGGCAATGGCGACACCGAGAGCGGAACTTACACAATCACAAACGGCGGAAGCAATTCGGGAATTGTGACGATTCCTGATGTCTCACTGCGCGCGAATTGGGCGGCGGGAAGAGCACTGCACTGGCTTCTGCCCAGCGAAGACGAATGGTATAAAGCCGCCTATTTTAACGGCACGGCGGGCACGTATTACGTATACCCGTTCCAAAGCAACAGGCCGCCGATCCCGCTCGCCCCACCGGGAAACGCCAACTCCGGCAACTTCAGCAATGTTAGCGCCGGTCCGCCGCCCGCCTTTAATTACGATGGCCAGGGAAGCTATCTGACGAGTGTTGGTGCGTATTCGGATTCTCAAAGCCCATTCGGCTCGTTCGACATGGGCGGCGACGTGTTCCAGTGGGACGAGGCATTGATTGGGTCGAACCGCGGGCAACGTGGCGGCTATTGGAATTACCCAACCGGCTTCGCGCGATCGACTTTGCGGTTCAGCGACGCCCCCACTATTGAGAGCTACGGCGTCGGCTTCCGTGTGGCAAGCGTGGGAATCGTGCCGGAGCCGGCGACGATTGTCATGGCGGTCATCGGGTTCGTCGGGTCGTTCATCTTCAGGAATCGCGGGCTGGCCATCCCTCATCGGCATCTCAGCCAGGACGCGAGGCGTTAGCCCGCCCCCCGCATTGACGACGGTCGCTGCACAACTCAATAGATGGCATGAAGCCGCCCGTCGCACGACGCGGCGTCCTAGCGAACGACGGGGCATCCTAGCCGATCAAGGCCATCATCGCGCGGCGGATCGGTTTCGGGAGCGACGGCCATGCGGCCAGGATCGCGCTGCCGCATCCAATCGGCTCAAGCGACTCGGCGGGCCGCCGCGCCCGCGGGGAGCGCCGTGGGACTTGCAAGAGCGGTCGGGTATGATGGGGGGATGCCTGAAGAACCAAACGTCGAAATACTTAAAAACGGCACGATGCGTGTTTCGTGCGACAGCGGCAGATTTGCTTCAATCAGGCGAGCGATCTGCGATGAGATTGGCCAGTCCGAGAGTGTTGACGAAGTTACGGAAATATGCGTGACGGATACAAGCCGCTGGAAACGTTCGGAAGTCCACGGGAGATATGAAAGAGTGGCATTGGTTGGGTGCGCAGTTGCATCCTTTTTGCTCATATTCGTGTTCATCGCAGGCATCACCAAAGTCATCGAGATGTTCCGATGATTTCAAACTGGGCCAGTACCCGAATTCCCGCCAATTGGGCGCAAACCAGTTTTTAGAATCGACGGGTTCGCCAGAAATCGAGCCGACGTTGACGGCTGCCGCCGGGCGATGGGTAGATGGCATCGGGCGTCGCATCGCACGACGCGCGAAGCTACGCGATTGAGCGGCCTAGCCGATCAGCGCCATCATCGCACGACGGATCGGTTCGGGGAGCATCGGCCACGCCGCGATGATCTTGGAAAGTTCAAAATCGAACTGTAAATGAACTGTATCGGCCCCTCGGATCGCTGTTTCCTTCGAGGGTTTCAGGGGGTCGAGGTCAGATTGCAAATCCGCCACCGTGGGTCCGACTCACGGCGGGCACGTTTGTGGCCACTTTCGGTGACAGTCGATCTGCTCCCGGACGATCTGGACGCGCCGGACGATGTTTTTGCAGAACTGTCCATGGGGGCGAGTGCCCCTCTCTCCAGCGCCGATTGAGCTTCGTGGTAGCAATACCGCTCTCTCGGAGCCATCTCCTGGTCTCCGATTGTCGCTCCCCGGCCATGTAGCGGGCCTGTAAAAGATCGTCCAACGCCCGAAAGCCGTTCTCCCCCAGTCTCTTCAAACCCAAACACGAGTTCATCATGCTCCTCAAACTCAACGTCGGTCTCTCGAAGAAGCTCGGCCTGCCGGACTACTCCAGCATCGCCGCGAGCTGCCATCTCGAACTTGAACTCGATCAGGCCCTCGTCATCCGGGATCTCGCCGGCTTTCACGAGCGGGTTCGCCGCACATTCACGGCTTGCCGTCAGGCTGTCGAAGATGAGCTGGCCCAGCATCAGACTGCCGGCGGCGAAACCGCTCCGACCAATCAATCTGGCAACTCCGCCAGCCGCTCTAACGGCAACGGCACTCACCGCAAAAGCAATTGCTATCGTGCCTCCCAAAAGCAGATCGACTATGCCCATCGGCTTGCTGGCGAGATCAAGGGGATGGGGCCTGGCCGGCTCGAAACGCTGGCCACCAAGATATACCGCAAGCAGCTCGCCGATCTATCGAGCTTCGACGCCAGCGGCTTGATCGACCTGCTCAAGAGCATCAAGGCCGGCATGATCAAGCTGGGGGATGCTTTGAGTGGAGCGGCTGAACGCGCATAGACATATTGTCTCGCGATTCGCTACCAGTGCGGGACAGAATTACCGACATGGATTCTGGTGGCCGTCTGATATGATGAGCGAATAGACAAGAAGCCTCCGGCCAACCCGTTTTGTTTCCGAATGGTTGCCAAAACCTTTGACGAGAGCGAATGGTTAGACTGTGGTGATCCAGCCCCGATGCTGGAATATCTGCTCAATAACGACATCCTCACCGACCGGAAACAGCGACTCCTCGATTGTGCATGCGTGCGCCGGATTTGGCATCTTATCCACGACATACGTGGGCGGCGCGCCGTCGAAATAGCTGAGCGGTACGTGGACGGGTTTGCTCGCGTCGACGAAATACGTGAGGCCCAGGCAGTTGCGCTTGCCGTTGCAAACGCCCAGTCTGGAATTGGTCCGCACGGCCGGGCGAATACATATCGCGTTTTGAAGGCCGCAGCGGAAGTCGCATGGGAGTTCAGAAGTGGTGCAGACCCTCTGCGTCATGCGGCCGAAGCATGCGCATGGAAAGGATCAACTGGCTATCGAGCGCCTCAACGACGACGCGGCCGAACGGTTCTGGCTGCCGAACGAAAAACCCAGGCGGCCTTGCTGCGCGACATTTTCGGCAGCCCATTCCACCCCGTGACCTCCGCACGATCATGGCGAACGCTCGAAGTTGTTCGCCTCGCCCAGACAATCTACGACGACCGGGCGTTTGCCCGAATGCCCGAATTGGGCGGCGCTCTGGAACGAGCCGATTGCCGGGATCGACCGATGCTGGCTCACTGCCGCCAACCAGGCCAGCATGTCCGGGGTTGCTGGGTCGTCGACTTGGTCCTTGGCTTGAACTGACAGTGTGAATGTTAATGGCACACCTCGGATCCGGTTTCCATTCGCACACGGAGCCGAGCAACACACTGGACATCTGATTCTGGAAATGTTATTGACTCCAAAGCAAAGGTCCGGCGCTATTTTCAGCCCGTGTGGAACGTGGCGCTATAAGCTGTGGCGCCGCTGGTCCCCGGCCGATCCGATGGTCGCCTTCGTCGGCCTGAATCCCTCGACTGCCGACCAGATCAACGACGATCCGACGGTCCGCCGCTGCATCGGCTTCGCTCGCCGCTGGGGATTCGGCGGCGTGTACATGCTGAACGTATTCGCATTCCGCTCGACGAATCCGCGAGCGCTAAAGGCAGCAGCCGACCCAGTCGGACCGGGGAACGACGCCACTCTGCTCAAGACTTGCCGGCGCGGCGACATGGTTGTAGCGTGCTGGGGAGTTTGGGGCGGGCTGTTTGACCGCAGCCAGGCGGTCATTGAATTGCTTAGCGACGTGCCGATCCATTGCCTGGGAATGACCCGAGGCAGGCAACCGAAACATCCGCTCTACTTGCGATCAACGACGGCAGCGGTCCGATACCCGCGCGTGGCGCCGTGAGCCGGGGCGGCGCTGTTGCGGCTTTGCACGTGATCCCGATGAAATCTGTCTTGTTTCTCTGCACCGGCAACTATTACCGCAGCCGCTGCGCCGAAATCCTTTTTAACCATGCGGCGACGGTTCAAGGTTTGCCATGGCGAGCCGACTCACGTGGACTGAGGCTTCATCCCGAGAATTCGGGACCGATTTCCCGCCACGTTGTGAAATTCCTCGAAGAGCAGGGAATTCACTTGGCCGAACCGATCCGGTTTCCGCGAAAGGTCTCGGAGTCAGATCTTGAGGCCGCCGACCTGGTCGTTGCCGTCAAGGAAACCGAACATCGTCCGCTGCTGCAAATCGAGTTCGCTGGCTGGTGCGAAACCGTGGAGTATTGGGCCATTCACGATCTGGAGGTGTGGTCACCGAGCGAAGCCCTGCCCGCGCTTGCCAGTCGGGTCGCTGAATTGCTGCGGAGTCTGATGGTGTGATTGCAATGGAGCAGTTGGCCGAGAGCTACGATCGCCAAGTATCTGTTGCTCCGGCTGCCCGCGGTCGGGGATAATGCGGCGATGAGCAAGCCGTCGACGCGACAAAGCCGTTGGTTTCAGTTCAGCTTACGCTTGCTGCGTCTGATGGTGACAGCATTTGTAGACAGCTCGGAGCGCGAAAACGCCCGCAGACTTGATTTCGCTGGCCGGCCGACCCCTACCAGATCTTCTCGCCCCACGCGCCGAGTTCGTGGAACGACAAGCTGCGTCCCCGACGCATCGCCAAGTATCCTTCCTCGCGAATCCCATCGTGCCAGGTTCGTAGCGCTTCGGCCGCCGTGCGGAGGTCCTCGATTTGCACCGGCAGGCACTCTTCCTCGGTTTGCGGCAGCCGGTGGCCATAGACGGCGCAGCCGTAGTGAGTGATGAGCACAATCCGCTCTAGCTCGTGCACATGGACGAGAAAGTCGAGTTGCTCGCGAGCAGCGGCGGCGAACGCTCCGTCGCCCTCGCGGGCAGCCAGCCAGGCTGGACCGCCGGGGACCGCCCAGCGGTCATGCCGTGGAATCGCCAAGCGCTTGTGGCAAAACTCGTCAAACGCTTCGCCCCAGCGGCCATCGCTGCAATAGAGGGCCAACGCGCCAATTCGTTCCGCGTGCCAGGGTTCGGTGCTGGTGAAAACGCCGATCGGCAGGTCTGGACCCAGTTCAAGTAGAGTTGAGCTGCGTACGGAATCCGAGTCGATTGATGGCGGCGACATGAACACCTCCTCGTCATAGGCGGGCTGGCCTAAGTTGCCGAATGCCATTCTAACCGACTCTTTCAACGCGTTGCATGAGGTTGTCAGTTTGCTCCCATTTGATCCGGCGGATCCGCCGGGGCGGCCGGCACCAGCGTGGCCGCTCGAAATGCCTTGGCCATGGAACTTTCCGCCGTTGGGAGCGTCATAGAGGAAACGAATTGCTGCCGGTTGATTGCACCCGCCCGCCACTTTCGGGGCGTGTGCGCCAGTTCGTTCGTCGCTTCCGCACGTCGTCCTTGATCCGGAGTTCCTCTCATGTCTTGCCTTCGCCGGCTATTGCCGTTGGCCATTCTCGCAGCTTGGATTGCCCCCGCCTCGTGGGCTTCGGCACGGATCATCTTGATGACGCTTCCCGTCCGCGAGCGGGTCGAGATTCAGCTCGACAATCCGAACGCGACCCTGGTCGAGGAGGAGCGGATCGTGCCCCTGGTGAAAGGCGAGAACAAAGTC
>DASZFO010000122.1 GCA_035939775.1 Pirellulales bacterium
GAAAAGTACGAGCGCATCGCAGTCGGACTGTAGAGGGAAGGATCCTTATTCGGCGGAACGACGGCTGGCCGCATCGTGAGGCTGGCGGGCGTCGCGCCCGGATTAGTCAGATGGTTGCCTTCGTCGACCAAGTAGGCGTTGCCCTGCTTGCCGCCGGTCAACAAGAGTTCGGGCGTCGCGGAACTGCCCGAAGGCATCTGGACGATGACCGGGGCAGAGCCTCCCAGGTCGGTATCGATCGTGTCCTGCGTCTGGTAGTTCCAGGGAGTATAAAGCCCAGTCAAAGCGAGGTTCTGCCCTGGCCCGAACTCGAGGACCGAGTTGCCGAACTGACCGGGAGCCTGCTTCGTGCCGCCGGGCGAGTCTCCCGTGGAAACAAATACGTTGCCGCTTGAATCGATCGCGGGACCGCCGCCACCCCAAATGCCGCCGTTCGCGTTCTGAGCGATCGACGAAGTCGCCGAATAGGCGCTGACCAGTGCAGGAGTCTTGCCGTTGGAAACCCCGTTGGTGACGCCGGTGGCGACAGCCACCAACCAACCGCCGTTGCTCGAGCCGTAACTTGCAAATGGGATATACAGGGTGCTGCCGTCGGCGCTGAGATTGAGCGCCCCGCGCTCGTCGGCTTGGCCGCTGCCGGCGCCGCCAAAGAGCACCTGGCTTGCGGTGTTGTTGACATTGTTCTGATTGATCGCCTGCAGGATTGGCTGCGTGATTGCCAGCGGGAATCCGGCAATCACCGCGCCGTTGCTGAGATTGAGGGCAAAGACTTCGAATACCGCCATGCCCTGATTCGGATCGCCCATGGGAAGCAAATAATCGTTCACCGACGCCACGACGTAAATCCGATTGGCCTGGGCGTCGATGATCGGCGTGCCGAGAACGCCGATGCTATTGCCATCGATGCTGGCCGAGGGACTGCCGAGAAAGGTCTTCCAGAGAATGGTTCCCGCGGCCACGCCCGAGGGGCCGTTCGTGTCGAAGGCCTTGATGGCGTAGACCGTGCCGCCGCCGGTCGCCGCGAAGACGACGCCGAGCGTCTTTCCCGAGCCGGCCACCACACCGTCGCCGGTATAATTGGCGCCGTTGCCGCCGGTGGTGATGGAGACATTGTCCATATACAGCGGCGAGGCGTAGAGATGCCCGTCGAGCACCGGCGACTGCCAGACCTGATCGAAACTCGCCGAAACGTTCGTAGGCGTCAGCGCCGTTTCGTTCTGATTGAAGCCGGTGCGCATGGCATCGCCGTGAAACGTCAGCGTGTTGGGCGTTCCGGCGGGAGTCAGCGACAGCAAACAGCGACTTTCAAGTAACTCGATCGCGATCGCGCGACGGCGGCCCAAAATGCGCCGCGAATGCGGGTGCATTGCCATAAGTCAGCGGCCATCGCGATAGGACAGCCAGAGTGCGTGTGAGTCGAGAGATGGCCCCACCTTTGGCCACTGGCGGGGTGCCCTTGATTATGCGCGCATGGGATCGAATTGCAACGTTTTTTTTGATCCGTTTACTCTTAAGAGTGCCAACGGCCCGCGAGCGCGGCCGAGGGATCGGCTAGCGATTGCAGACGAACGAGGCGGATCGCGCCGCGGTCGGCAAAGGATTGCAGCGGCATGATGCCGAAGTCGAGAATCCGCTCGACCGCGCGGTCCAAGAGGACCGCTTCGGCGCAAGGCTTCATCCGCGGCTGGCCGTCGTCATCGTAAAGATGAACCGGCAATTCCGCCAGGTCGCGATAGAGTCGCCCCTCCATATTCCAGCCCGTCTCGCTGAACGTCTGCGCCAAAAGCCAAGCGCAGGCGAGCGCAGGATTGCCCCAGAGATAGTCCTCGTGGCGCGCGGCGGAGATTTCCTCGAATTCGAAGCGCTCGAGCGGACTCGCTTCGGAGCCGTATGGCAATCGCAACAGAAACCGCGGAGCGGCCAGCCCGAGCGAAGTGGCTTGCGGAAGGTGGCGAAGCTGCTGCCACATCGCGGCTGAATCTTCGTTCGGCTCTGGCCAATCGTCTGGATCGGGCGCGGCGGCGATCGACGGGCAGCCCAAGATCGACGAGCTGGCCCCGGCCAGAAATGGCGCGCCGGCCTTGGCCGCGATCTGTGCGATGCGGCCGAGCGTTTCCACGTCGCCCCGCGCGGCGGAGAACTCGAAGTCGCCGATGGTGAGCGTCCAGGGAGGCGCCCCGGCGGGCTGCTCGACCAGGAGTTTGTAGAGCGCCGATTCGCGCAGGTTCGCGACCGCTTCCAAATCGCCGGCCAGTGCTGCCTTGGAGCAGTCGAGCAGGTAGATCTTCAGGTTGGCGTCCGTCTCGACGCGCCTCGTTAGAAAGTGAACTCCTCGCCAGGCCGACTCGAGCGTCTGAAACTCAGGATGATGGAGGATGGCCCGCATCCGGTCGGCCGACAGCGCGTCAACGAGGCCGATCAATTCTTGCTTGCGCGGATCGTCGGCCGCGATGCGGTGGGGTTCAGCGATCTTGGCGAGAATCCGCTGAAACTCGCTCGTCTGCCGCGCGGCGGCTCCGTGTGTCTGCGTCACTTCGGAATGATCCAACAACTGGTCCAACAGCTCGCCCCCCGAAATCGGCGCTGGCTCACCGACTCCACGCATCGACGGCGCAGCCGCTTCTTCCGTCCTGGCCTCTGGCCTCCGGCCTCCAGCCTCTGGCTCCTGGCCTCCCGCCCCTAGCCGCCGCAACTCCTCGGCAGCGGCTGCAAACGTCGCTGGGTTTTGCAGCCGCTCGCGCATCGCGCGCAGCGTTTCGAACATATCCAGCCGGTCGTAGAGCCGATCCGGGTGAAAGTCGTCGAGTGTTTCAAACTGGATTTCGACGGCGGATCCATCGGGGTGCATTCCGGCGAGCGACAGCGATGGCCGGAATCGGACCAGCATGTCATCGAGATTGTCGCGATCGACAAGCACAGGCTTGTCGGCAATTCTCTGCTGTCCAGAGAGACTCGCGCAAACGAGGATTCGAAAGGGCGCATCCGATTGTTCGTCAACCGGATCGCTGCTGGCCGCGACGGTCGTTCCGACAAGAACGGAACCGAAAGAGACTTGTTTCGCCATAGGTGTCGCGCTCTGGTTTGCAGTGTTCAGGATCGAAGAGGGTACTGCCGACTATCTCCATCAATCGCGCCGGGAGGCGTGGTTATCGTAAGCCTAATGGTGGTGATTCACAATGTTGGGATGGAGGAGGCCCACTTTTTCTCGGATGTCGTTTCGTATAATTCGGTAGTGAAGGCAGAGGGCAATTGCAACTCAACGCGGTTCGATCGTGAGGGGTGATTTATGAAATCGAGCAATTATTTGAAGCGGGCCGTGCCGTGGGCGATCGGCTTCGCCGCTGGATTGTTTCTTGTCGCCGAGGCGCTCAGCGCTTGGGGCGCGGTGCCGCCGGCTGGCTCCAATGGAGTCGGGGCGAGCGGGAGTATCGGAAGCACTGGAAGCGCTGTCGGACCGACCATCACGCGAGTGCCTCCAGCGATTTCCAATCCAATCGCTCCGACGGTGGGCAGCGCCTCGCAGGGTGTCGGCATCGGCTCCGGCTTGGGAAGCGGCAGCCTTCTGCCCGGCACGAGCGTTGGCGGTCCGGGCACATTCCAGGGACAAGGGAGCGCCGTTGGCTCGTTCGGGAACAGTTTTCCAGGCCAGGCTGGAGCAGGAGGCGATTTCCGCGGTCCAGCCGGCGCAGCAGGCGCGGTGACCACTCCGACAAATCCCACGCCGATGCCACAGTCGCTGGGAACGAGCGGCGCCATTGGCGGAGCGATGTCTAGCGGTGCAGGCATTCTATATGACCCGCTGCGCCAAGGGAGCGCAACTTCGACCGCGAGCCAGTCGCCCAGCGGCGCCGCGGGCGCGCCGAGTTCGACAACCCAGACTAATAACTGGCGGTATGTGTATTACGATGGCGTCCTCTGGTATTGGGCGCCAAATAATCAATGGGTCTTCTATCGAAATGGTTCGTGGCAGCCGCAGCCGCAATTGATTGCCCAGCCCGGCCAGTCCGTCCCATATACGGCTGGCGCCGGCTCGACGTCGGGCGGGGGTGCGACCATGCGATAGTGGCGAGCCTCGATCGCTATCGACGTCGTTGCCCAGTTCAGGGTGGCTGGTTCAACCAAGCCCAAGAATCGAAGTTCTTGGGCTTTTTTGTTTCAGAACGGATTCTTGACGGCCACATCAGCGTCAGAAAACTGCATAGCAGCGAGGCGGCATAATGTTTGCGGGAGTTGGGGGCATGGAGAGGCGATTCCGTTCGAATTCATCCCAGAGGAGGCATAGCCATGGCGCTCAAAACATTGGACGACCTGTTCCTGCATGAAATCAAGGATCTATACAGCGCCGAGCAACAGCTCACCCACGCGCTGCCCAAGATGGCCAAGGCGGCGGCGTCTGAAAGACTGCGCCACGCATTTGAAGAGCATTTGGAGCAGACCCACGGCCACGTCGAGCGGCTCGAAAGAATTTTCGATCAATTGGGCAAGGGACATCGCGGAGCGAAATGCGCGGCAATGGCGGGCTTGATTGAAGAGGGAAGACAATTGATCGATAAAGACGCGGCGCCGGAGGTGAAAGACGCCGGGTTGATCGGCGCCGCTCAGCGCGTCGAGCACTATGAGATCGCCGGCTACGGCACCGCCCGCACCTTGGCGCGAATGCTAAATCGAACCGAGGCGGAAGAGTTGCTGCAGCAGACGCTCGACGAGGAGCGGCAGACCGACGAAATGCTAACGGAGTTGGCCGAGTCGGAGATCAACGTCGCCGCCGCGCATGCCGGATAGATCGGACGGCACGGCGGGGCCTGCCTGTGACGTGGTAGGGACATTCCGTGTGCCGTAACGACCGAGGCTTGCCAGCACTTCAACGGCCAAGGAAACATTCACGAGTTACCGATCAGAATCCCAGTGAGAAACACCAAGAAGCCGCCGACCATCACTTGAAATAGCGCCGACGTGAGCGGCGTGTCCATGAACCGATGGCGAATCCAAGAGATCAATGCCAGCTCGATGATTACGACGACCACGGCGATCCCGGTTGCCGTCCAATAGTCCGGGATCAGATAGGGCAGTGTGTGTCCCAGGCCGCCGAGCGCCGTCATCAGCCCGCAGACGAACCCGCGCGAGAGCGGGCGGCCGCGGCCGGTCAGCGTACCGTCGTCGGAAAGGGCCTCGGCGAAGGCCATGCTAATTCCGGCGCCCAAGCTGGCGGCCAGGCCGACGGCGAACGTCGGCCAACTTTTTTTGGTGGCGAATGCGGCGGCGAAGAGCGGCGCGAGCGTCGAGACGGAGCCGTCCATGAGCCCCGCTAGCCCCGGCTGGATCACTTGCAGCAAGAACAGCCGCTTGCGGGCGGTCGCTTCTTCGTCGAGCGATCCGCTCGATCGCTCGGCGCTTTCGAGCGACTCGGCCATGTGGGCGTGCTTGCGTTCCTGTTCGGCCAGGTCGCCGAGAAGCTGGCGAATGCTGGCGTCGTTCGTCTGCCGGATGGCCGTCTCGTAGAACCGCTTGGTCTCGAATTCCATCAGCTCGATTTGCTTCCGAACGGCGGTCAATCCCAACGGGCGGACCAACCAAACCGGGCGCCGCTTTACGAAGCCCTTGATGTCCTGTCGGCGGATGAGCGGAATGTGTTCGCCGAATTTCCGCTGATGTAATTCGATCAAGCGACGGCGATGGCCGTCTTCCTCCTCGCGCATCTCGTTCAAGATTTTGGCCGTCGCGGGATAGCTGGCCTGAAGGCCGTCGGCGAAATCCCCGTAAATCCGGGAATCTTCCTCCTCCAGCGCGATGGCCAGCGCCAGGATTTCCTGCTCGTTGAGGCTTTTGAACGATCGCATGGTAGTTTTTATCCTCCCGCCGAGTTGCCCGGAAGTATAATTCCCTGGCTTCGACCGAACAACGACCTGAGGAAGTCGGTGGGTTTTGGAACCGGGCGAGTCGTTTAACCCGGAGCCATCGGCGACGGAATTATTTTGCGTCACGAACCATCACCGTTGGCTCCGGGTTATACAAACGAGAGGGCAGCTTTGCATGATCTATCGAGACGAGGAATTGATCGCCCCGCCGCGCAAACCAAGCTGGGCTCACCGGCTGTGGCGATATGGCCCCGTGCTGATCTGGATCGGACTCATCTTTTGGGCCTCGACCGACCAATTCTCTTCCGAGAATACGGCGCAGGTAATTCAGCCCTGGCTGGTGTGGCTCTTTCCCGGAATGAGCGCCGAGACGCTCGATTGGCTGCACGGCGTGATCCGCAAATCGGCCCACGTGACCGAGTATGCGATTTTCGCTCTGCTGGTCGCGCGGGCGTTCCTAAGCTCATCGCGGCCGTGGCTGGCGCGCGGATGGTTCGTCGCGGGCTTCTTGGTGCTGACAGCGCTAGCGGCGAGCGACGAATACCATCAAAGCTTTGTCCCCTCTCGCACGGCGGCAGTTACCGACGTGCTGATCGATATGAGTGGCGGGCTGGTCGCTCTGACGATCCTGGCTCTGCTGCGCCAGTGGTTGAAGGCTCGCCGCCGCGCTAAGATAGCTGCAGCGTACCGCGGGTAACGCCGAGTTGATTGATCACCTGCAACTGCCGCCACGTCGCGCGTCCCGAGTCGAGCCCGGCCACGACTCGCGCATAGCGATCCAAAAGCGCGGCGGTTTCAGCCGGCGATTCGCGCAACAACTCGACGCGGAAATGCCGCGCTCCGCGGGCGAGCATCCGCGGGATGAACTCGGCCGCCGATTGAGCCACCGAGTTGAACACGGTGTTGCGGCAGCCGGTATCGGCGGCGAGCGGAAAGCTGGCTCCGGTGCGATCGCGGAGCGCCACTTCATGCCGATCGCAAGGCCGGCCGCAATCGCGCCAATCCTTGCCGTTCGACAGCATCGCGGCAAAGACGCAATGCTCCATGTGGAACATCGGCATGTGCTGATGCACGACGATCTCAAATCGCCCGGCGTCGCTGCGCTTGAGCATTTCCGCGAGTTGGTCCCAGTTGAGATCGTAGCTGGGCACAAGCCGCGGCATGCCTTCACGGAAGAACAGGTCGGCTGAGAGTTCGTTGGCCACATTGAGCGGGAAGTCGCCAATGAGCGCGGTTTGCGCCGGGCGTTCCTGAAAGTAGGCCAGCGCCGCCAAATTGCGGATCAGCACGGCATCGGCCCCAGCATGGGCGATCTGCGCCAGCAGCCCTTCTTCGCCCGGCTTGAGAATTCGCAGCGTTGCCAGTCCGATCGGCTGGCCATGCGCATGGGAATAGTTCACGGCCTCGCGGTATCGCCGGACATCTTCGAAATCGCAATAGGTCAGGCCGCGGAGTGACGTCGTCCGCCGCCATTCAACCGCGGCATGCAACTGCTCCATCGTTCGCACGAGCACGTGCAACTCGGGCGACGGATCTTCACTGCTGGACAAGCCAGCAGTGGCACCCGGCACCGAGGCCGCAGTTGCATCCGCCGCACACTCGCGCCGCAATTCATCGAGCGCCTCGGTGTGAACGACGCGGCTGCGAACGGCTTCTTGTGCCGCCGAAAGTGCCGTAACGGCCCGCCGCCGCAGGTCGTTCAGCACGCTCTTGGGCGCCATTGCCTCGGCCGGCAGTTCGAGCCGAACGCCTCCCAATTCGAACGGCGTGCCTCCTAGTCGGCCGAGTTGCTCGCGAGCAGTTTCTAGGGTTAGCGGATGCTTTTCGGCGCGAGCCAACGGTCCGTCCCAGCATGCCGATGCAGTTCGGCCAGTGGCGTCGCGTGCAATCAATTCGAGCGTGCCGCCCAGAGTTCCGCGTAGGTCGAAATCAACGCGCTGCCGCTTGTTCGAACCATCGCGGCCATAGGATTGCTCGGCCCGCTTGCGCAACGCCGGGTCGTCGGTCCTCCAGACGATGCAGCCCAGCGCGAGCAACGCCAGATTCACGTGACCATCGCCGAAGGTCAACTCGCACCGGCGCGCCGTCCGCCGCGCGACGCGATAAACGCGGCCTCCTTGCTCATCCTGCTCGGGGTGCCCCTCGTCGAACACGATGCCATCGCCCGGCTTGATTAATTCGACCGACGCATCCGCGCCATCGTGCTCCGCAGCCAGCTCGACGACGATTCCGTGCGGCGTCCTTTCAACCACCGTTCCGATTCGGACTCCGCGGCTCTTGGGGAATCGCCCCTCGACCAATTGCTGATGATCGATGCCGCCGAGGAATCCTTGAGTGAAACCGCGGGAAAAACTCTGCGCCAAATCGAGCCGCCCCTGCCGCGAGAGCGTAAACGGTTGGGCCGCCAGCGCGGCGTCGATGGCCGCACGATAAGTCTGCGAGGCGACGGCGACATACTGAGCGCTTTTCAGCCGCCCTTCGATCTTGAAGCTTCGCACCCCCAGCTTCACCAGCGGATCGATCAGATCATGGGCCGATAAATCCTGCGGACTGAGCAGATAGGCCCGATCGCCCGTCTCGCGCAGTTCGCCGTCCACGATCAATTCATACGGCATACGGCAGGCTTGGGCGCATTGGCCGCGATTCGCGCTGCGCCCGCCAAGGGCTTCGCTCGTCAGGCATTGGCCGCTGTAAGCGACACAGAGCGCCCCGTGGACGAACACCTCCAGCGGCATCGCCGTGCGGGCCGCGATCCGCCGGATGTCGTCCAGCGAGAGTTCGCGGGCCAGGATCACGCGCTCGACTCCCAGGCGGCGAACGAACTCGATCCCGCGCGGCTCGGTGAGCGTCATTTGCGTCGAGCCGTGAACGGGCAATCCCGGCGCGAGGCGGCGAATCAGGCGGACGAGCCCCAAGTCCTGGACGATGACCGCATCCGCCCCGGCCTCGACGATCCCGCGCAAGAAGCTCGCCGCTTCCGTCAGCTCGTCTGAGAACACGAGCGTATTAAAAGCCACATAGCCCAATACATTCCGATGGTGCAGATAGGCCATCACGTCGGGCAACTCGGCGAGCGTGAAATTCGTGGCGCGATGGCGGGCGTTGAAATTCGACAGCCCAAAATAAACCGCATCCGCCCCATTAGCCACCGCCGCGCGCAGCGATTCCCAATCGCCGGCGGGGGCGAGCAATTCGGGACGCGCGCTGGAGCTGCAAGTGTCGGACACAGATCAACTTGACCGGATTGGTGAACTCAATTCAGAATGAGCCTATGATACGCTACGCGATCGTCATCGAGAAATCGCCCTCCAATTATGGCGGTTATGTCCCCGACCTGCCAGGCTGCGTGGCGACGGGGGCGACCGTCGAGGTGACGGAACAACTGCTGCGCGAGGCGATCGCGCTACATGTTCAAGGGATGAAGGAAGACGGGCTTCCGATTCCCGAACCGTCCAGCGTCGTCGAATACGTCGAACTCGAAGCCGGGGCCTGAATCGGCGCCGCCTCGTTCATTTCTCCGCAGCCTTGCTCAACACCTTCCCGTTCTCATCCACCGCTCCGGCCACGATCAGCACCATGTGGTCGGGGTCGATGTGTTTCTTAGCCACGTCGAGCACGTCTTGCGGAGTGACGGCCGAGATCGCGCGGCGGAAGTCGGCCAGATAGTTAAAGCCGAGGTGATAGCGCTCGACTCCCAACAGCCGCCCAGCGACTTGCTCGTTCGTCGTGAATTCGAATGGCAGTTGGCCGAGCAGATATTTCTTCACATCCTCGACTTCCTCGGGCTTCGGCGGCTCGGTGCGGATCCGCTTCAACTCCTCCAAAAACATCTGTTTCACCCGGTCGAGGTTCTTCGCCTCGGTGCCGATGTAGCAGGTGAATAGGCCAGGCTCTTCGCTCGCCGAGGAGCAGATATTGGCAGTGACGGTGTAGGCCAGCCCCTCGCGGTCGCGGAGCCGGCTGGAAAGGCGATCCGTGAAGCCCGGGCCGGTCCCCAAAACGTAATCCATCACCAGCAGCTTGTAATAATCGGGATTGTCGCGGCGGATGCCGGGATGTCCCATGAGGAATTGCAGTTGCTCCGCCTCGGGCATGCTGATGATCTCTTCGACGAAGTCTTTCGGCTTCTCGACCTCGGGCGGTTTGAAATCCGACAACGGCGAACTCTTCCAAGTCGAAGTGAGCTTCGTCACTTCATCGAGCACTTCATCGGACTTGAAATCACCCGCGATCACCAGCATCACATTGTTCGGCACGAACAATCGATCGTGAAATGCCCGGCAATCGGCCGGCGTGAGCTTCGAGACGATTGGTTGCGTGCCAAGCGAGGGCAGAGCAAACGGATGCTTGCCGTACAACTCCTTGCGGAAGCGGATCGTAGCCCGCTGGAGCGGCTCGCGCTGGGCCTCGTCGATCGCGGCAAGCTGATGCTCGCGCTCGCGATTGAAGGCCTCGGTCGGAAAGCTCGGCTCCTTCAGGCACTCGATGAGCAATTTCAAGCCGAGCTGG
>DASZFO010000123.1 GCA_035939775.1 Pirellulales bacterium
ACCGCCGCGCGGTCGGATTGCTGGCGTTCGCTGAGCGGTTGGCGGCTGGGGCCGAGGTGGATGCCGCGGAGTTCGACTGCGGCGCGGAAGCCTTCGGGGAAGTCGGCCGAGTAGAGCATCGCGTCGAAGAGTTCGAGCAGGCGGTATTGGAGCTTCATCGCCTCTTCGGTCCGGCCAGAGCGGGTCAGGTCGTAGAGCGAGCACATCACTTCGGGGACGACGCCGGCCGTGGCGTGCGTGCCGCCATCCACGCCGATCAATAGCGATGGAACCAGGAGCGCTTCCCAGCCGGTGAGGAACGCAAAACCGGGGCGCGCTGGCCGGACCGCGGCGATCATCCGCATCATGAAGGTCAAGTCGCCGGAGGAATCTTTGATCCCCGCGATCCGCGGCAGCTCGGCCAGGCGGCGGATCGTCGGCACGTCGATCGGGCTGGCGAATATCGGGATGTTGTAAAGCGTCACGTCGATCGGGCTGTTCAGGGCGATCTCGCGGAAGTAGGCGTAGACCGATTCCGGGCCGAGCCGGTAGTAGAATGGCGAGACAATGGCGACCGCCCGCGCCCCGAAGCCGGCGTAGGTCTCGCAGGCTCGGATCGTTTCGCGGGTGTTGGCCTCGGCCGCGCCGGCCAAGACGAGCACGCGGCCCGCCGCCTGCTCGCACACAATCTGCACCACGCGCCGCCGTTCCTCCGCGGTGAATCGCGTGAACTCGCCGGTCGAGCCGTTCGGGTACAGGCCGTGGACTCCCTTGGCGATGAGCCAGTCGATGTATCGCCGCAGCTCGGTCTCGTCGATCTGGCCGGCGTTGTCGAGCGGGACCATGTGCGGGACGAAAATGCCCTCGATTTTTGGTGCGGCGGTCACGGGTATCTCCTTTTTGGGCAACGGCGGAAAGATGCCGCCGCTACGGGCTTGTTGCCGGCGCGCGGTAGAGGCCGTTCGCCTCGATGTATTTCTCCACGGATCGAGGAGTGCGGTAACGGATGCTCAGGCCGGCGGCAACGCGCCGGCGGAGGTCGCTCGCGCTCAAGTCGATGACTGGCATCTCGACGCGTAGCCGGCGGATGGCTTCGAGGCGGTCGGCCGGCACGAGCGGAGCGAGGACCGCGTAATCGGGCTCGGCGGCCCCGGCGCGTCGGACGACGATCGGCGGCGCCAATTTGCAAATCCGGCCCGGCTCGCGCCACGTGCCGAATTCGGCGAGTGAATCGCCACCCATCAGGAAGAAGAGTTCCGCCTCGGGCTGCTGCCCGCGGACCGATTCGAGCGTATCGACCGTGTAGCTCACGCCGCCGCGCTCCGTTTCGATCGTCGAGACGGCGAACGCCTCATGCCCGCCAGTCGCCAGTTTGAGCATATCGACGCGGGCGGCGGCCGATGCGACGGCGCCGCGTTGCTTGTGCGGCGGCACCGCGGCCGGCACGAACCAGACCTGATCGAGCCGGCACTGTTCCCGGCAGCATTCCGCGAGGAGCAGATGCCCGAAATGGACCGGATCAAAACTGCCGCCGTAGATGCCGAGCCGCATGGGAGCATTAGACAGTCGGCGCGGCGGGTTGTCTAATGGTCGCGGGATGGGCAACCGAAACTGTCGCAGCGGACTTCGCCAGAATTCCGATGGCGAGCCGCGGCGACCGGATTTCTGGCGAAATCCGCTACGAGATGTGCTCCGACTCGCACGATGTGTACAATTGAATAGTTATGCCACAGCAGAATTTGTTCGAGATCGAGCCGGTCGCCGCTTGGGAAGATGACGATGCGCGCGAGCGGTTGGTGGCGAGCGTCATTTTTCCGAGCGCTCCGGATCGCCCGTTTGATTACCTGGTGCCGGACGATATGCGCGATCGCCTGACCGGCGGAATGCGGGTGCGGGCGCCGTTTGGCCGCGGGAATCGCGCGGTTGTCGGCTATTGCGTCCGGTTGACCAATCAGGCCGACGTGCGGCGGAAGTTGAAACCGCTCGCGGACGTGATCGACCGCCAGAGTTTGCTTTCGCCGGCGATGCTTCGCCTCACGGAATGGATGGCCGGCCGGTATCTTTCGACCTGGGGACAAGCGTTGGAAACGGTGCTTCCGGCCGCGGTTCGCGAAAGAGCCGGCACGCGGCGCGTGAAGCTGATCTCGCTCGCGCCGGACGCCGCTGGTCGGATCGGTGAATTGAAGTTGTCGGAAAAACAGGCCGCGATCGTGCGATTTCTCTCCGAGCGCGGCGCGCCGGTCACTCCGAAGGAACTAACCACAGCGCTCAACTGCACCGCCGCCCCGATTGGCACGCTCCAGCGGAAAGGAATCGTCACCGTCGAATCGCGAATCGCCGCGCCCGACGAAGCGCGCGATCCGCCCGCGCCGCGCGAACCGAACCACGTGCTCAACGACGATCAGCGCCTGGCGCTCGAAGCGATGCTCGCGGCGATCCATTCCGGCCGGCAGGAAACGCTCCTCGTGCATGGCGTCACCGGGAGCGGTAAGACCGAGGTTTACATCCAGGCGATTCAAGAGGTCGTGCGTTTTGGCCGGCAGGCGATCGTGCTCGTACCGGAAATCAGCCTCACTCCGCAAACTCGCGAGCGGTTCCGCGCCCGCTTCGACCAGGTTGCGGTGTTGCACAGCCATCTGCGCGAGGCCGAGCGGCATTTGCATTGGCAGCGAATCGCGCGCGGAGAAGTGTCGGTGGTCGTCGGCGCGCGGAGCGCCGCCTTCGCGCCGATCCCGAACCTCGGCCTGATCGTCATGGACGAAGAGCACGAATCGACCTTCAAGCAGGAAACCACTCCGCGTTACCATGCCCGCGAAGTGGCCCTCTGGCGGGCGAAATCGGAAGGGATTCCGCTGATTCTCGGTTCGGCCACCCCGTCGCTCGAAAGCTGGTATCGAGCTCAGCAGGGGGAATTCCGGCTGATCGAGATGCCGCGGCGGGTGTTCGATCGGCCGATGCCGCTGGTGGGCACGATCGATCTCCGCGACGAGTTTCACAATCGGCGCACGCGCGGAGCGGTCGGCCGGCAGATGCACCAGGCGATCGACGCGGCCTTGCGCGACGGCGGCCAGGTGATCCTGCTGCTCAATCGCCGCGGCTTCTCGACGCACATCCAGTGCCCCAAGTGCGGCATGGTGGTCCGCTGCCCAAATTGCGAATTGGCGCTCACGCATCATCGCCAGGGAGAGTTGGCGATTTGCCACTACTGCGATTATCGCACGGCCGCACCGCGCGAATGCCCCGAGTGCAGTTTTCCAGGGATTCAATACGCGGGCGTGGGGACTCAAAAGCTCGAGGCGGAGATTGCTTCCCGGTTCCCGCAGGCGCGTATTCTGCGGATGGACACCGACACCATGCAGTCGCACGGCGCTCATGCCAAGGCGCTCGACGCCTTCCGCGATGGCAAGGTAGATATTCTGCTCGGCACGCAGATGATCGCCAAGGGGCTCGATTTTCCGCGCGTGACGCTCGTCGGCGTGATCAACGCCGACACGGCGCTGCACCTGCCGGACTTTCGCGCGGCCGAGCGGACATTTCAACTCGTCACGCAGGTGGCTGGCCGCACTGGCCGCGGCGAGCATGGCGGCCGGGTGCTCGTGCAAACCTTCAGCCCCGATCATCCGGCGATTAGGGCGGCCGTGCGACACGATTACCCGATGTTCGCCCGGCAGGAGTTGCCGATCCGCGAAGCGCTCTTATATCCGCCCTACTCGGAAATGGTTCGGATCATCGTCCGCGGGCCGGATGGCAAGGCGACCAAGGAATTTGCCGCCGAGCTGGCCGAGCGATTCAAAGTCGAGTTGGGCCAGGTAGCCACCGCGTGGCGGATGCTCGGGCCAGCGCCGGCCCCGATCGCGAAGCTCCGCGGCCTGCAACGATTTCACGTTCAACTTCAAGCAACCGACGGCGAAAAACTCCGCGCAGTCGTTCGCGATGTAATGTCTGCCGCCCCGCGGAATGGCCCGATTCAATGGACCGCCGACGTCGATCCGCTGGATATGATGTGAGGCAATTCAATCATGACTCATGTCACGGGAATCTTGGAAACGGCGTTGTACATAGGCGATCTGGTCCGCTCCGTTCGGTTCTATCAAGAACTGTTCGGTTTCGAGCAGATCGAAGGGGACGAGCGATTCCGTGCGCTGGATGTCGCCGGGCGGCAAGTGCTGTTGCTATTCCGCGAGGGCGCCTCGACGAGTGGGGCGAAGACCTCCGGCGGATTCATCCCGCCCCACGACGGCCACGGCCATTTGCACCTGGCGTTTTCGATCAATGCCGACGATTGGGATGCCTGGCTAGCGCGCTTGGCGGACCAGAACATCGCCGTCGAAAGCCGCGTCGATTGGCCCCGCGGCGGCCGAAGCATCTACTTCCGTGACCCCGACGGCCATTTGGTCGAACTCATCACGCCGGGGTGTTGGAAGACTTATTGATTCGTAATCCTGACAGAAAGTCCGCGCTATGCATTTTCTCACGCCAACCGAATGTTCCCAATGGTGCGAGGGCATGGAGTCGCCATTGGATGAGAGCCGGCGCCCGACGAGAGAGTTGAACTGCACTCATCGACTTTGCTGCCGCTTTCCACCGTCTTTCACGCAGTTGCAATGGTTCAGCCGTTGCATCGAGTCCGCGATGTTGCCGCGCCGGGAGTGTCTGCTGTGGGTGACCGATTGGGGTATCTCTCACTCGATGGAGAACCTCCACGCTTATTACCGTTTCCGCCAGTCGTACGGCGATTTACGATTGCTGCACGAGGCGCCGGGCCATCTTTGTCTCGACTACGAGCGGCCCGAGGTGGTTACTCTGATTCATTATTGCGTTTTGTTCGCTTGGGACGTTCATTTGATTCCGAGCGTTGGTTTTGGCCGAGCCTTTGTTTGTCATGACGAATGGGTCGAACTTGGTTTCACCGATCGGAGATTGTTCGAGGAGACGAAGCGACAACTTGAGACCGCAAAGCTCAAGGTTTCAGTCTTGTGATGCAGCCCAATGTTGCACCGGAGCTTCCTCGAGATATGCGTCCGGAACGGTCGCTCGGGCGCAGGCGAGGTTGCTGCGGGCCCTGTTGAGCCATTCGCGCGGGTCATTTGGCCGCAGTCGCTTTCGCGGCATACACGACTTTGCCTTCCCTCAATGCCGGATAGATCACTAGACAGAATTCGTCCCGATAGCGCTCAACCTCTTCTGGGGTGACGACGATGACGTCAACCGCTTCGGCCGCCCCATGCATACCGAGGTAGATTCTCTCGACGAGCTGGCCGCGATCGAATCGCCCGCGCTTGATCACCAATAGATCGACGTCGCTGTTCGGTCCCATCGATCCCCGCGCAGCCGAGCCGAACAGAATAATCTTCTCGGGTTGCGCAACATCAACGACTCGCCGGACAATGTCGCGGAGGACCGCCCGTTTCACCGTTTTCGTTTTGGAATGGTCGTTAGTGCGGGAGCGAGGCATGATCTCCTCAGGGAGAGATGACCCGCGCGCGGTCTTGCGGCAAGTCGCGCGGAGAACCAATTGTGGCCGGCAGTGCCAGTATATCTTGCAAGCTGCGAGCGGGCAAAAAATCCGCGCCGTTCGCTGTGGTGTCAAATAACCGCGCCGAACATCGACGGACTGAAATATTTAACGTCCGGTCATCCCGTCGACACGAAGCAAACTAGCGAGCGGCCTTCGAGTTCGAGCATGGAGGTTGCGGGCGCAACCGGGCCATCTAGTTGCGGACAAATGTCGTTCGGCGGGGCGGCGGCGGTGTCGATGAATTGCCGCCAGGCGATGCCGCGGACTAGTGATGGGATCGTGAAGGTGCGCGGATTTGGCCCGGCGTGGAACAGGAGCATCACGTGCCGGCCCGGGTTGCGGGCGTCTTCTGGCTTCCCGGGCGCGCCGAATACGCAGATCAAGCTCGGATCGTTCCGCTCCCAGATCATCGCCGTCCCTTCGGCGCTAAACCAGCTCACGTCGGGGAATTCCCCCGGCCGGGTCGGCTCGCCGCGGAGGAAATCTTTGCGGCGCAATGTCGGATTCGCCCGCCGCATCGCGATCAATCCAGTGACAAACCGGACCAGATCGGCGTGTTTCTCGATCAGCTTCCAATCGAACCACGAGGTTGGATTGTCTTGGCAATAGGCGTTGTTATTGCCGCGCTGCGTGCGGCGGAATTCGTCGCCCGAGAGCATCATCGGCACGCCTTGACTGAGGAGCAGCGTAGCCAGAAGGTTCTTGACCTGCCGCTCGCGGAGTAGCTCGATGTTGCGGCGGCGCGTCGGGCCCTCGATCCCATAGTTGTCGCTGTAGTTGTTGTCGTCGCCGTCGCGGTTTCCTTCGCCGTTTTCCTCGTTGTGCTTTCGGGAATAGCTTACCAGATCGTTCACCGGAAAGCCGTCGTGCGAGGTGATGAAATTGATGCTGTGATACGGCTGCCGGCCACCGGCTTGATAAAGGTCGGCCGAGCCGGCGATCCGCGTGGCCAGGTGGCCCGTCATGAACGACTCGCCGCGCCAATAGCGGCGGATCTCGTCGCGAAACTGGCCGTTCCATTCCGACCACCGCAGCTTGCCGAACGAACCGACTTGATAGGCGCCGGCGGCGTCCCAGGCCTCGGCGATGATCTTCGTGTCGGCCAGGAGGGGGTCTTCGGCGATCCGCTCGACCAGCGGCGGATTGGGCACGAGGTCGCCGTTCCGATCGCGGCTCAAGATCGAAGCCAGATCGAAGCGGAAGCCGTCGATGTGAAAGTTGTGCACCCAGTGCCGCAGGCAGAGAAAGATCAGCTCGCGAACGATCGGGTGATTGCCGTTGATCGTGTTGCCGCAGCCGGAATAGTTTCGATAATAGCTGCCGCCGTTGCCGAGCATGTAGTAGACGCGGTTTTCGAGCCCCTTGAAGCTCAGCGTCGGACCGAGTTCGTTCCCTTCGGCCGTGTGGTTGAACACGACATCGATGATCACCTCGATCCCGGCGCAGTGCAGCGCCTGCACCATCTGCTTGAACTCGACCACCTGCGCGCCTGGCTCGCTGCTGGCGGAATACCCATGATGCGGCGCGAAGAACGCCAGCGGATCGTAGCCCCAATAGTTCGGCCGGGCCAATTCGTGCCCGTGCGGACTTTGCATCGGGAAGTCGTGCACCGGCATCAATTCGACCGCCGTCACTCCCAGCGATTTGAGATAAGGGATTTTTTCGATCACGCCGAGATAAGTTCCCGGATGATCGACGCCGCTAGTCGCGTCGCGGGTGAAGCCGCGGACGTGCAATTCGTAAATCACACTGTCCGACAGGTTGCGGCGCAAATGCCGATCATCCTGCCAATCGAAGTGATCGTCGATCACGACGCATTTCGGCGGGCGGACGACGCCGTCGGGCGATGGCAGGAACCGGCCCGCCAGCGCGCGAGCGTAAGGATCGATCAGCCGCGCGCGACCGTTAAAGCGCTGCCCGCGTTCGGGGTCAAATGGCCCGTCGGCCTGAAAATGGTAGAGTTGCCCCGGCGAGACGCCCGGAATATAGATGCTCCAAACGTCTCCCCAGCGGTCGGTGTCGCGATCGAACGGGATCACCTCGGCCGGCTCTGGATCATCTTGGTGGTTGTAAAGCAGCAGCCGCATGGCGGTCGCCGAACGGCTGAACACGACGAATTGGACCCCACCTTCGTGGAGAATCGCGCCGTAGGGAAGCGGATAGGTAAACTGCAACGCCGGATGCGGGTGAGGGGCGGCTTTGAGCACGGTTCCATCCATCTCCAAGGGGTGAGCTTCTGAGTCGTGCATCGTACCCACTACCATACCACTTGAGTCGCGGCGCGGCGGATCGCCGGCGAACAACTGACCGTGGTTTCGGAGATTCTTTGACGGATCAACTCGGTTAGCGAAAGTAGAACGGCTGATGAAACCGGGAAGGAATCATCGGCGAAAAACTCGATGACATTCCTCGCACGATTTTGATAGTCGCGCGAATGCCTGCCGGGTCCCTTCGGCATCGCCCGCATGAATTGCCCGATTGACGCCACCGGCCGCGTCGCGCATCTCAAAGCAGTATTGCTCCCAATTCGGGATATCGGCGGGCTTCTTGATGGCATCGTGGTCGGTCGCCGCCTCTTGGGCAATGACGGCGAGCGCGGCCGCGGCCCCAGCCGAGGTTTTCGTCTGGGCCTTGAATCGTTCCGGCTGCACGGCCCGTTTGAGATTGCTATTGATGATCGGCACTTCCTTCATCAGCAGGCCGAGCGGGGCGACCGGATGCCAACGAAGTTCCGGCGCGGCTGAGGCCTGCGATGGCTTTCCGCCGGCTGCCAGCTTCAGGCTATCGATTGCCGTGCGGGCTGCGGCAAAGTCAGCGGCTTTCGCCAGCGATTGCGCGGCCGACAAAATCGACGAGGCCGACCGCTTCAGCGCGTGATCTTGGTCGCTCATCCCAAGGCCCAGCGCAATCACGGCCGCGACGTCGGCTTCCTTGGCGATCCGACTTTGGAGCGCGTCGTCAAAATCGTCTGGCTTGGCCAGCGATTCGTCGACGCGAGCGATTATCGAATTGAGCTGGTTCGCGAGGTCTTCCGCCGGGGCGAAACTGGAGACCTTCGCGCCGGCCGAGGGATTATCTGGCGCGGCCGGGGACGCGCCGCGGAGAATGATTGCAAATAGCCCGGCCGTAGAGATCATTCTTAAAACTAGAAACCGAATCGAGTTGCTCATCGTTGCCTCATCATTTGGCGTGACGGCGATCAATAGGTCGGCAAGGCCCTATCGTGCATTCGGCCGCTAGCGTGTGTCAAGCGTTCGCCAATGGGTGTTCGCTTGCGAATGACGTGTGCTGCTCTCAAACCGAGTTGGAACGGCGATGGCTGATAGCAGACCGCTGCGGCTCTCCCCAATCAGATTGGCCCGGACAAACTCAGCGCGGCCAAGCCCTGGCCACGGTCGCAGAGCAATCAAGGGCAGAGAATCTGGTCGCTCGAGAAGTCGCAACCACCGCGAGCATGGCCCTTTTCGCTAGCGGCCCGCGAAACCAGAGCTGTCATCGCTTCAGCCGGAGGCGAGCCATGCGGCACGGAACGCCGATTGCAGAGCATCCGGTCTAATCGCTTGACGCGCCGCTATTTTTGGGCTGGCGGCGATTTCAAGTGGGCGGGCGGAATTGTAGCGCACACGATCCGTATGCCCAACAGAAGGAGCATGGAAATGAGAAGTTTTGTAGCAAGCACATGTCTCGCGGTCGCCGTTGCCGCCCTGGCGCTCGGCTTTGTCAGTCAAGCTGTGGCCCAGCGGAACGACCGGAACCAGAACCAGGATCAACAAAGGAATCAACAACAAAGACAGGATCAAGGCCAAGACCCCGCCCAGCCCGGCCAAAACAGCCAGGCCCACATTGACAAAATGGCGGCCAACGCCATGCAGCAATGCAGCCAGCAAGAAATCGACCTCGCCAACTTCGCCTTGAAGCATACTCAGAATGAGGAGGTGCGCAAGTTTGCCCAGAAGGCCATCGAAGACCATACGAATCTGGACAATCAATTGCAGCGCTTCACCAGCGCGGAAGGCCGCGGGCAACCCGGCAATCAGACAAGCGCTCAGCCGGGCACTTCTGCTGCCGCGCAGCCGGGCACCGAAACCGTCGGTCAACCTGGAACTCAGCCGGGCGCCCCAGCGAGCACCGAGCCGGGATCGAAGGCGAACGAATTTGAAAAGATTCGCCAGGAGATTGGCAACCAAGTCGTCCAGAGCATCGAACGTGAACTCGGTCAGTATCAGGGAAGCGATTTTGACCGCGCTTATGTTGGCCAGCAATTCTGGGCTCACGTGGTGTTCATCGCCTCGGCAACGGCCGGGGGAAACCACGTCTCGCCAGACCTGAAGCAAGTCGTCGACCAAGGGACCAAAACGGCTCAGATGCATCTCGACGACTGCCGCAAGCTGATTCGAGATCTTTCGGCCAACGTGGCCCGAAGCGCGGGAACGACCGAGCGGTGACAAACGGCCTGTGGGGCCAATAACCGCCCGCCAAATCGAGCGGCCGCTCCGGGATGTATTCATCTCGGAGCGGCGCTCTTTTGCGCTCGCGGGACTGTCCCCCTTTGCGCGGGCACCGTCGCCGCGATGGTCGGCGGAGCAAAACGGAGACTGTCCCGTTTGCTAGGCGGTTCTCTATTAGGCTCTAACCAAGGCAGGACTGGTGGCGGGTTCGCGTGGTCACCACGACTTCCCACTGAACTGACCCAAGAACCGGTGGTTTTGTGTGAGAACGCAAAGAATAACGGATTCTTCCCACGAGTTCGTGCAAACGACGGCGGATTGGCCGACCGTGTTTCAACGGCGGTCGATCCGAGCGACGTAGTTTCGCGCCCTCGGTGGTTCGAACCGACGGGCCGGATCCCCCAAAAACAGGAGCGGTTGGCGTTAACGACGGCTCAAATCCCGTCGTCTCGGCTTCTTTGAGAAAAAAGCTATTCGGCCAAAACGTCGAAGGGCTTTCTTCCTTGATTTTCTGGCTCTTTTAGCACATCGAGCATAGTTCAACCCGATTTGATCTGACGTAGTGGCGTTCTTGCGCGTTCGCCGCAGCCCAAATCGGACTTCCCTCTTTCGACGGTTCAAACGGCTTGGAACTGGTAGCTAACGCATCTTGGGCCATATATAATCGCTGTCAATTGCATTGCCGGATGTTCGTAGCGACGTGCGTTGGCTAGCTCGGTAATTCATCGTCGCGGCTCGGCGAAATGTCACGCGGAAGAATCTGGGGCCAACAAGGTGCGACACAAACCGGCCCGGTGACGTCGCATTCACACAGCGAGGATGAGTACTCCATGAAGCGAACAACGACCGCGTTGGTAATTCCGGTCTTGGCGTGCGGTGTCCTGCTCGGCTGGCTCACCGCCGACGGGGGGCCGGCGTCGCTCTTGGCCCAGGACAGGCAACCGCCCCAAGGATCGACGGTCCTGCCCTTCCCGCCCACGCCGTCCGCGTCGACGGCCGGGCTGACAATGAAGGACTCGAACTACAAGAAGCGCGTTGAGCCAAAGCACCTGGCTGCGGATGCGCCCAACATTCTCATCATCCTCATGGACGATGTCGGCCCGGGACAGGCCTCGACGTATGGCGGCGAAATCAACACGCCGACGCTCACCCGCGTCGCGCGGATGGGCATCTCCTACAACCGTTTTCACTCCACGGCGATGTGCTCTCCCACGCGCGCGGCGCTTCTCACGGGGCGCAATCACACGCGCGTCTGCAATGGCCAGATTGCCGAACTGGCCAACGACTTTGACGGTTTTAGCGGCAGCATCCCGAAGTCGGCGGCGACCGTGGCCGAAGTGCTCAAGGATTATGGCTACAACACCGCGGCCTGGGGCAAATGGCACAACACGCCCGCCCAATTGACGACATCGAAAGGCCCATTCGATTACTGGCCCACCGGCTATGGCTTCGAGTATTTCTACGGCTTCCTTGCGGGAGAGGCGTCGCAGTACGAGCCGCGTCTGGTGCGAAACACTACCGTGTTGGACCCGCACACATATGAGCACCCGGGTTATCATCTCTCCGACGACATTGCCACCGACGCCATCAAATGGCTGCGCGAACAGCAGGCCTTCACGCCCGACAAGCCGTTCTTCATGTATTGGGCTCCGGGGGCGGCGCACGGCCCACACCAAGTCCCTAAGGAGTGGGCCGACAAATACAAGGGCAAGTTCGACGACGGCTGGGACAAATATCGCGAGCGCGTCTTCATCAGTGCCAAGGCGAAGGGTTGGATTCCGCAGAATGCGCAGGACACTCCGCGCGCCAAGACAATGGCTTCCTGGGACTCCATTCCCGAAGCGGAAAAGCCTTTCCAGCGCCGCCTGATGGAAGTCTACGCTGGCTTTGCCGAACACGCCGACTACCATGCCGGCCGCGTCATTGATGAAATCGAAAAGGAAGGGAAACTGAACAACACGCTCATCTTCTACATCTGGGGCGACAACGGCGCGTCGGCTGAAGGTCAGGACGGCACGATCTCCGAACTGCTCGCACAGAACGGTATTCCAAGCACGATTCAGCAGCATATCAAGGCGCTGAACGAACTTGGCGGGCTCGAAGCGCTCGGCTCGGCGAAGACCGAAAACATGTACCACGCCGGGTGGGCCTGGGCCGGTGGCACGCCTTACAAGTCCACCAAACTCGTCGCCGCGCATTTCGGTGGCACGCGCCAGCCGATGGCCGTTTCGTGGCCGGCAAAGATCAAGCACGACGACACTCCGCGCCCGCAGTTCCATCATGTCATCGATATCGTGCCGACGATCTACGATGTGGTGGGCATTACCCCACCGCGCGTGGTCAATGGAATCGATCAAATGTCAATGGATGGCGTCAGCATGGCCTACACTTTCGCCGATGCGAAAGCCAAGGGCCGCAAGACGACGCAGTTCTTCGACATCATGGGCAGCCGTGGCGTCTATCACGACGGTTGGTATGCCTGCACTTTCGGACCGCGCATTCCGTGGGTGTCGGGATTGCCCAAGGGCATCGCCACCTGGAACCCGGAGAACGACGTGTGGGAGCTTTACAACCTCGATGACGACTGGTCGCAAGCGGACGACCTCGCCGAGAAGATGCCGGAGCGGGTCGCCTACATGAAGAACCTCTTCCTAATTGAGTCGGCGAAGAACCAGAATTTGCCCATCGGCGGCGGTCTGTGGACGGCAGTGTTTCATCCGGAAGACGCGCCCTCCACACCCTATACCGAATGGACGTTCAGCGGACCGATCGTTGGGATGCCGGAGTTCGCCGCGCCGAAGCTCGGGAAACTCGACAACACCGTCAGCATGAAAGTCGAGGTGCCCGCGAACGCCAACGGAGTGCTCTACGCCCTCGGCGGATTTTCCGGCGGCCTGTCCTGCTACGTGAAGGACGGCGTGCTGTGCTACGAATACAATCTGTTCGAGATTGACCGGACGCATATCAAGGCGAAAAGCAAGCTGCCGGCTGGCAAGGTGCGGATTGAAGTCGAGTCGAAGCTCGCCGCGCCACACCGAGGCGCCCCGCTGGACGTGACGCTGAAGGTGGATGGCAAGGTCGTGGCGCAAGGTCGGGTGCCGATCACGGCCGCTCTCGCCTTCACCGCCAACGACTGCCTCGACATCGGCAGCGACCTTGGCTCGCCTGTGTCGATCGACTATTTCGACCAGGCGCCGTTCGCCTTCAATGGGAAGATCGTCACGACGAAGATCATGTATCCAAAAAAATAGGCCCGGTTTGCCCTTGCGAGCCGTCGCAAGACGGCAGGTGCGACGGGGGGTGTCGTGGACATCGGATTTCGCGCGCGACGCGTAGGCGTTTGGTTCGTCGCCGGATGGCCTTTTACTGACTCCGCACGACGCCACTGTGCGCACGATCCGACAGACGCGCGCACGCCGTGCGGTGTAGACTTCGGCGACACTGTCGAATCGCGGTCCCTAGGCCGCCCCGTATTTCTTGAACCATTCGAGCATTCGCTGCCAGCCGTCTTGGGCAGCCGCTTGGTTGTAGCTAGGGCGATAATCGGCGTTGAAGCCGTGGTCAGCGTCCGGATAGACGTGGATTTCCGTCGGCTCCTTCGACTCCTTCAGCGCCGAGCGCATCTTCTCGATGCTGTCGGCGGTGATGCCCTTGTCCTTGCCGCCGTACAGGCCGAGCACGGGCGCCTTGAGCGACCCAGCCATATCGATCGGGTTCTTCGGGTGGAGGTCGTCGGCTTGCCCGACAAGCCGGCCGTACCAAGCTGCGCCGGCCTTGAGGTTCGGATTATGGGCGGCATAGAGCCACACGATTCGCCCGCCCCAACAAAACCCCGTGATCGCTAACTTGCCGACGTCGCCCTTGCCGGACTCCTTGGCCCATGCCACCGCCGAATCGAGATCGGACATGACCTGCGCATCGGGCACTTTGGAAACCACGTCCTTGATGATCTTCTGAAAGTCGCTGACCTTCGATACGTCTCCCTGCCGCGCATACAACTCCGGCGCGATTGACAAATAGCCGAGTTTTGCCAGTCGGCGGCAAAGATCCTTGATATGCTCATGGACGCCGAAGATTTCCTGCACGACGAGCACGACGGGAAACGGACCTCCCTTATTTGGCATCGCCCGATAAGCCGGGATTTGTCCATCCGGGACCGGGATTTTCACCTCGCCCGCTTCGAGACCGGCCGAATCGGTTGTGATGGTCTCGGCCGAAATCGGCTGCACCGCCAGGGCAAAGCCGGTGGCCAGCGTCGTAACCACGAATTCGCGTCGCGAGAAATCACTCTTCGTCAAAAAGCTACGTGCGTCGTCGTGCATGATCCGGTCCTCCTATCAGTTGATGGCTTGGGCATTGAAGCGAGCAAAACGAGACCCGACGGGAACAACGTGCGCATGATACTGAAACCATCGGCCGCTGTCCAAGTTCCGATGCTGGATCGCGGCCTCCCGATGAGTCGGAATTGACGCCCGGTGCTCGGCCCTATCTAATCAAGCGAGTATGGCAACCGAAACGAAGACCGACCGCGATCCAGTTCCGCCGACCGAACGCGTGGCGCAGCCCGTGCAGTCGTCCGGCGGTCATCATGCTGCCGCAGGGCGACGCGCCGCCGATGGCAGTTTGCTATCCGACCGCGTGAAATCGCTGCAACTGCCCGCGAATGTCACCGCCGGCCGCTTCCGCTGGCGGTCGCTCATCAAATGGCTGGTTGTACTGGTCGTCATCGGCGGCGCGATCGTCGCCGGCCAGCGAATTCTCGGCGGCGGCAAGACCGACGATGCTAAATCGGCCCCCGTCTCCCAAGCGGCTGCGCAATCCGCCGGCCAACCTGGTGCGACGGCGCCGGATCCCGCTGCGGGGGACGTCGTCCTCGAATCCAAGGGCTACATCATTCCCGTCCACGAGATCCTCGTCAGCCCGAAGATCTCGGGAATGATCGAGAAGCTCGACATCATCGAAGGCCAGCATGTAGAGCAAGGAAAGGTGCTGGCGGTATTGGAGAGCGTCGATTACAAGGCCGACATGGATCATTGGCAGGCAATGCTCGACAGCGCCAAGCAGCGGCTCTTGGAACTGGAGCACGGCAGTCGGCCGGAGGAGATTGAAGAGGCCCGCAACGACGCGGCCGAAGCGAAAGAGCAGCTCACCCAGTTGAAGTCAACCTGGGAGCGAACCAAGCGATTGCACGACACGGGCACTCGGGTGGTGACCGACAACGAATACGAAATCTCGGAGAGCGCGTATCTGGCGATGGTACGGCGCGTCGAGCGATTGACAAGCGCTTACAACCTGATGAAGCTCGGCCCGCGGGTCGAGAAAATCGATGCGGCCCGCGCCGACGTCGCGCTCGCTCAGGCCGACTACGACAAAGCTAAATGGCGATTCGACAATTGCATCGTTCGCGCGCCCGTCTCGGGCACGGTCCTCAAGAAGAACGCCGAGGAGGGGAACATCGTCAACCCGATCGTGTTCAATGGCTCCTACAGCATCTGCACGATGGCGAACCTCGCCGATCTGGAAGTGGACCTGACCATTCAGGAGCGCGACATCTCGAACGTATTCGTCAACCAGCGCTGTAAGGTCCACACCGACGCCTATCCCGATCGCATTTGCGACGGCTTCGTGTCGCGGCTGATGCCGACAGCCGATCGGGCCAAGGGAGCGATCCCCGTGCGCGTGAAGCTCAAGATCCCGCCCGAGGAGGAAGGCGTCTATCTCAAGCCCGAGATGGGCGCGGTCGTGTCGTTTTACAAGAAGGGCTGAGGCAAGTACGAAGTGCGAAGTACGAAGTACAAAAACGGAACGCTCGGCCGTCATTACTTCCGGTCGTTCGCTCTTCGAATCATCGTCCAAATTCGTACTTCGCGCTTCGTGCTTGCATGAATATAGTTCGGGTTAGCGGCGTGCATAAGTTCTTCACGCGCGGGAGCGAGCAGGTCGACGTGCTCAACGATCTGACGCTCAGCGTGCCCGACGGCGAGTTCATGGCCCTGATGGGCCCGAGCGGCTCGGGGAAGACTACGCTCTTGAACCTGATCGCCGGGCTCGATCGGCCGAGTCAGGGAGAGGTTTGGGTCGGCGAGGAGTTGATCTCGCGGATGTCGGAGAGCCAATTGGCCCGCTGGCGCACCCGGCATATCGGCTTCGTGTTTCAGTTCTATCATTTGCTCTCGGTGCTGAGCGCTTATGAGAACGTCGAGCTGCCATTGCTGTTGCTGCCGATCTCCGCGTCGGCGCGGCGGCGGCAGGTGCTGACCGCGCTGGAACTTGTCGGCCTCGGCCATCGCATGCACCATCGACCCGGCCAGCTTTCCGGCGGCCAGCAGCAGCGCGTCGGCATCGCACGCGCGATTGTTACCGATCCGACCCTGATCGTCGCCGACGAGCCGACCGGCGATCTCGATGCCAAAAGCGCCGAGGAGATTCTCGATCTTCTGACGGAACTGCACACCACGCTGCAAAAGACCATCATCCTTGTCACGCACGATATCCGCGCCGCGAATCGCGCTCACCGCATTTTGCACCTGGAAAAGGGTCAACTCGTGGCCGACGAACCGACCCGGATCATGGCGTCGCTGGCGCCGTGACGGTTTGCGAGTGGCGACTTGCAAGTGATCGGTGAGACTGGGCGACCGCGGCGAGGCCTCGGTATTTCTCCCTCTCCCTCTGGGAGAGGGCCGGGGTGAGGGGCTGCATCGCCGTTGGCTTAACTATGCAATTCATCCGCCTCATCCTGAAAAACCTTCGCCGCAACCTGCTGCGAACAACGCTGACCTCGCTCGGCACGATATTGCTCGTGTTCGTGGTGACGCTGGTCTGGTCGATCCTCTCGTTTCTCGATCAGGCGACGGCCGAGAAGAGCAACAACTTCAAGGCGATCATCACCGAGCGCTGGCAAATCCCCAGCCGGATGCCATTCGCCTATGCCGCGGCGCTCGCCGACGGCGGCGCGCGGCATCCCGAAGACGTCCGCCCGCTGGATTCGATGAGCTGGCAGTTCTACGGCGGCACGGTCGATCCGGGGAAGATGACTCGCGAGAGCATGATGTTCGCCTTTGCTCTCGAACCGAAGAAGCTGGCCACGATGATGGACGACCTCGATTCGCTTCCGCCCCCCGAGGCCCGCGAGTTGCAGGAGAACATCAAGAAGCTCGAGACGAACAAGCGCGGGATCATCATCGGCAGCGAGCGATTGACGGCGCTCAATAAGCGCGTCGGCGAGCGGGTCAAGATCTTCAGCATGAATTACAAGGACATCGATCTGGAGTTCGACATCGTCGGCACGTTTCCCGACGGCCGTTACAATCAAACGGCCGCGATGAATCGCGACTACCTAAACGACGCGATCGACGACTATCCGCGGACCCACGCCGGCCAGCGGCATGCAATGGCCGACAACAGCCTGAATCTCGTCTGGCTCCGCGTGGCCGATTCGAATTCATTCCAACGGATTGCCGGTCAGATCATGGCATCGCCAAATTTCACGAGCCCGGCCGTGAAGTGCGAGACGGCATCGTCGGGCATCGCTTCGTTTCTCGATGCGTACAAGGACCTGATCTGGGGCATGCGCTGGCTCCTTTCGCCGGCCATCTTGTTCACGCTATCGCTGATCCTGGCCAATGCGATCAGTATCAATGTGCGCGAGCGGCGAATGGAGGTGGCCGTGTTCAAAGTGCTTGGCTTCCGGCCGGGGCACATCCTGGCGCTGGTGATCGGCGAGGCGGTGACGATCGGCGCGCTTTCGGGCTTGACGAGTGCCGCCGCGACTTACTTTGTAATCAATAAGGGGCTCGGCGGGCTGAAATTCCCGATCGCCTTTTTCCCAGCGTTTCTCATCCCGATCGAAGCGATCTGGTGGGGTTTGGCGATCGGGGCGTTCACGTCGCTAGCCGGTAGCATCCTGCCCGCCTGGACGGCTTGTCGGATCAGAGTGTCGGAGGTGTTTGCGAGAGTGGCGTGAGAATTCCTTGTTCCCAGGCTCCAGCCTGGGAACACGATGCCCGGCAGGCTCTGCCTGCCATGCAGTGTCAGTTGACGTCGACCGCCGAGCGATCGCGAGGCAGAGCCTCGCAGGCAGTGGGTTCCCAGGCGGAGCCTGGGAACGAGAGGATTTCGAATGAATATCGCCCCCCTTGCGTTAGCACCGCTCGACCTCACCCCCGCAGTCTATATGCGCGTGGCGGGGTTCATCGGCATCTGCGCGGTCTGGCTAATCGCGGGCAAGATCCCCTTCAAATACAACCTCCGCAATCTGGCCGTGCGCTGGCGGACGACGCTCCTCACGGCGCTGGCCTTCACGCTGGTCGTCGCCCTGCTGGTCGTTATGCTGGCCTTCGTCAACGGCATGACCCAATTGACCGAGCAAAGCGGCCAGCCGGGTAATGTGATCGTGCTGTCCGACGGCGTGACCGACGAGCTGATGAGCAATTTGGGGTACGCCGATTCCGCCGATGTGGCGCTCCAGCGGGGCGTGCTTCGCGACGAGCGGAATCGGCCGCTGGCCAGCCGCGAAGTGTATCTCGTCGTCAATCAGCCGATCGCGCATAAAGCTCCAGAGACAATCCCGCCGCCGAGCGAAAGCGCGACCAACGCGCGGGGACTGCCGCAGTTGGTGGAAGCCGCCGAGAAGAAAGGATCGGTGCTCCTCGCCGCGAACACAAACGAACGGGAACTCTCGCCGTTTGTGGAACCCTCGAAAAAGAGCGGGACTTCCACTGTCGTTAAGCAGTCTAATGCAGACGCAGTCGCCAAGATGCTCTCACAATCCGGCGCGGGGAAGCGGCGGTTCGTGCAGGTCCGCGGCCTGGAAGACCCGACGATGGCGGCAAAGGTTCACGGTCTCGCCCTCTTCCCTGGCGGTCGGTGGATTTCCGATTCGGGCGTGGTGCGGTTGCGGCCTCCCGGCGCCGACCACGATGAGGTTGCCTTCGAGGCGGTGCTCGGCGAAGGAGTCGCCGGCGAATTGGGCAAAGACCGCGGCAAGGAACAGCTCCAGGTCGGCGATCTGTTCGATCTCGGCCCGCGGAAATGGATCGTCGTTGGGATCATGCGCTCGTCCGGCTCTACGTTCGGCTCGGAAGTCTGGGCGAAAGCCGCGCTCGTTGGCCCCGAATTCGGCAAGCCGAACCTGTTCACTTCGATCGTGCTCCGCACCGCCGACGCGGCCGCCGCCGAACGGCTGGCCACGGACATGAAGAACTATAAGAAGGCCGCCCTGCAAGCGATGACCGAGACCGAATACTTCTCGAAGCTCTCGGCCACGAACAAGCAGTTTCTCGTGGCGATCATCTTCGTCACCGTGGTCATGTCGGTCGGCGGGGTGTTCGGCGTGATGAATACGATGTTCGCCGCGATCGCCCAACGCACCCGCGATATCGGAGTTCTACGGTTGATGGGCTTCGCCCGCTGGCAGATTCTCTCGTCGTTCTTCATCGAATCGATGGCGATCGCGATCGTGGGCGGCTTGGCGGGCTGTGCGCTCGGTTCGTTGGTCGACGGCTGGACGGCCACGAGCGTCGTCAGCGGCGGCCAAGGCGGCGGCGGCAAATTCGTCGTACTGCAGCTCATGGTCACGACCGACACTTTGGGCCTCGGCATGCTCGTCACACTCTTGATGGGCGGCCTCGGCGGATTTCTCCCCGCCCTCTCCGCCGTGCGGCTGACGCCGCTGGAGACGCTGCGGTGAGTCGAATCTTCGTAAGCCAACCGCGTGCGCTGTCTGCCCAGTTGTCGTACCTTTAATTCATGGTCAACGTTCAACTCGACGATGCCGTCGCCGCAGCTCTGAGCGCGAAAGCCGCCGCCGAAGGATTGATGGTTCGGGCGTATTTGCAGACCGTCTTGCTCACCGCCAAGCGCCCGCCGGGGCCGCGTCTGTCATTGGAGGAGCTTGAACGCCTCCTTGACGAGGAGGCAACGATCGGCCCCTCTCCATCCGATTACTCTTCAAGGGCCGATCTCTACAGTGATCACGACTGATAGCGTGCGTAATCGACACCGGCGTCACGGTGCGTGTCGATTGGCAAGCGAATTCCTGTTGGATTGATTCCACAGTTGATTGGTCAAGCGCGTCAAAACTCAGCGGCGGCCGAGCCAATAATTGGGCTCGCGGCTGGCATGGGCGACGGCCGTGACCACGATTTCGTCCGGGAGGACTTCGTACACGACCGCGTAGCGAAACGCTTTGAGCAATGCACGGCGGTAAGGTTGATTGTCAGGCAATGTTTCGAGCTTGGCGAACCGAATTGGAGCAGTAGCGATGTCATTCAGCCGCTGCGTCAGATCATCGAGAAAGCGCCCACCCAAATCGGGCGACTGCTCGTTCAAATAGCGACGAGCGGCATCGATTTCCGCTTCCGCTTCCGCGAGGATGCGGAGGATCATTTCGCCGCCTCGCCCGCTTGCTTTCGCCGTTGGTCCGCGAGTACGTCAGCCCCAGGTCGGGCCGTCGTCGCCCCAATCCGGTACGCCTCAGAACGACGCTGTAATTCGCGTAAGAATTCATCGCCGGAAACTGCGTCCGGGCTGGTCGCCCCAACGGCATCCGGAATATCGTCCGCGGTTGGCGGTTCGAGACTCCGCTCCAGTGCGGCCACCACGAAAGCCCGATCCTCCGGCGGCAAGGCGAGAGCCTCGTGCAATACGTGTTCGCGTAACGTCATGGCGAAAACTCCATTTGATTCCCTGATGACGCTATTTTCCCACGCTTTGCTACTGCTGTCGAGTTGTCCTGCTAATTCTTGCTCAAACTGCTTGACAGCGTCGCGTACCCTTGCAATAATCTCGCGAGCGAGGCTGATCGCGTTCCGGCTTGATGTCGGGATGAAAGCGAGCGGCACTACGCGGGCCTGGATCAGGAGCCTTCTGCTCGGTCCGATCTCCCCTCGCCAATGACGCGGATTTTAATTGCGCGCAATTCGTGCGTGGTCCGCATCGTTTGTTCATTTCCGGTCCCGGCTAAATGTCGGGCAGAAAGGAAGTGTGTGTTATGGCGTCGGATTATTCCATCGTGAGGCAGGATCGGTTCATAGAAGCGACGCGTGATAGTGGCTACAAGGGTACCGACAGTGCCCTGTCGGAGTTGATCGACAACTCCATTCAGGCCGGAGCAACCGCCGTTACAATCAATATGCTGACCGCCGAACCGGAGCCGACCGGAATTGGCCGACCGGCCATGCCGCGCGTGGTCGAGGTGGCAATCGGAGACAACGGTCGCGGAATGAGCGTGGAAACGCTTCGTCGGGCGCTTCGCTTCGGCGACAGTTCCCGCTTCAATGACCGGACGAGCTTGGGACGCTTCGGCATGGGCTTACCCAACGCAAGCGTGAGCCAATGCACGCGAGTTGAAGTTTACTCGTGGCGGCGCGGGTGCAAGCCAATATGGACCTATGTTGATGTTGATGAAATCTCGAAAGGCAAAATGACGGAGGTCCCTGAGCCTCGTGAGGCGGCGATTCCGCCAGCTTATGCCGCATTGTTCGACTCTCCGTCGGGCACGGTTGTGATCTGGAAGAAACCCGACCGTCTCGACCATGACCAAAGATGTGAGACCTTGATACGCCATCTCCGGCCCTCGCTTGGGCGTATATTTCGGTACTTCTTAATTCAGGATTTTGAGCTCACAATCAACGGTGCTCAGATCGGGCCGTTTGATCCACTCTATCTGCTTCCCCAAGCGCGACTCGATGGCGATCTGCTGGCGACAAAGCATGGTGACACGCTTACGTTCGATGTCCCGATTCCCGGACAACCGGGGCAGATCTCGGCGGTCGAAGTCACGATCTCACTTCTGCCGGAAGAATGGCAGGTTAGATTTGGGCCTGGAAAGACCAAAGATCAGAAGGAGGCGCTTAGGCTTCGTCAGATCGAGACAACGGCAGGGTTTAGCGTCGTGCGCGCAAATCGTGAGATCGATTTGATTCACAGCCCATACCATGCGCGCCACTGGAAGGACCGCTGGTATCGAGTGGAAATACGCTTTGAGCCAGAATTGGACGAGGTATTCGGTGTTACCCATACAAAGCAACATGCTCGAATCGTGCGCGGTTCACCGCTCTTTAATCAAATGGAGACAGCGATTAAGGCCAATGTCAACACGCTCCTGGACATCATCGAGCATCGAAAGCCAACAAGACGTTTGGCCGATCCTACGCCAGCGGAGGAGTTGGTCAAGCGAATCGAGCCGCGTTTGAAGCCGTTGGAGGGCATTGAGGATAAACCAAGCGGGAAGATTCGTGACGAGATTAACGCGTTCATCCAAGAGCGGGTGGCAGCCGGTGCGACCGGCGACGTCGCGGACCAACTTGACCGGCGACTCTCGCAGTTCCCCGTGATTGTAGAACTCGAACAATTGCCCGGGGCACCGGTCTACCGGATTAAGGTGGTCGGCCGCACGATTGTCGTGATGCTGAATACGGCGCATCCATTTTATGAGCGCGTCTATCAGCGCCTTGAAGAGCAGTCCAATGTCGGCAAGACCGGAGTTGACCTCCTGCTCATGTCACTCGCCCGTAGCGAGGTCGGCGGCTCGGACGAAGCTCGCGAATGGTACGATGCGCAACGGCAGAATTGGAGTCAAAACCTTAAGTTGTTTACCTTGCAGCTTCCAGAATTCGAACGTGAAGCGAATGGGAGCGGCGATGACAAGTAACGAGACGGAGTTTTTTGACGCCGACCCGAGACGCCGGCCGAAAGTTGGGTACTTTCGGCCGGCGTTCGTTAATCCCGTCAAAAGAACGATCGCCGGTCTAGATCGCCAATTCTTCGAGGCGCCGTATCGGACTCTCATCAATTTTGAGACTTCGTCATCAGAGAATTGTCGTGCAAGCGAAACGCGATATAAGAGCGTCAAGACTTAGTCCTCTGAAACGATTGGACATAAGAAGTTCATCAGGGCATAATCAGAGCTTCGTTTGCCCGCCTGCATCTTCCCGCCTCGGGGAATTCCGAGTTCTACTGGCCCGATTCCATCCCATTCGACAGGGTGCATTGCCATGCCCACGATTCGACAGTTGCGTTCCGCTCAGTCCCGATTTCTCTTCGTTGCGATAGCGGTCTTTGCCGTTGGCGCATTGTTCGGGCTGAACACGATTCTCAGGTCGGCTGACGATGCAAAGCCGCCCGCGACGCTGGAGATTCATCCAGGCGACCATATCTGCCTGATCGGTAATACGCTGGCTGATCGGATGCAGCATGATGGTTGGTTGGAGACTTATCTCTACAGCCGATTTCCCAAGGAAAACCTCGTTGTCCGCGATTTGGGATTCTCGGGAGACGAATTGACGCTACGGCTGCGGTCGGCGGGGTTTGGCAGTCCCGACGAGCATCTATCGATCCAGAAGGCCGACGTGATTTTTGCTTTCTTCGGATACAACGAATCGTTCGCCGGCGCCGAGGGGATCGAGAGATTCAAGCGCGATCTTCAAGGCTTCATCAAGCACGCGCTCGGCGAGAAGTACAACGGCCATGGCGCTCCGCAGCTCGTTCTCTTCTCGCCCATAGCGCATGAGAACTTGCACGATCGCAATCTGCCCGACGGGACGGAGAACAACCGCCGGCTCGCGCTCTATACGGCCGCAATGGCCGAGGTCGCGAAAGCCAACTACGTGCCATTCGTCGATCTCTATGAGCCGACGCTCAATCTGTACGCCAAGGCCGACAAGCCGCTCACGATCAACGGGATCCATCTCAATGACGAGGGCGATCGGCAGCTTGCCCAAGTGATCGACCAGGACCTGTTTCCCGGCCAGCCGACGCCGCCGCGCGATCCGGCGGCGATGGAAAAACTGCGGCAGGCGATCGTTGACAAGGATTTCATCTGGTTCAACCGCTATCGAACGGTAGACGGCTATTCGATCTTCGGCGGCCGGGCCGATTTGAGCTTCCGCGACGGGCAGACCAATCGCGTCGTCGCCCAGCGCGAGATGGAGGTGCTCGACGTGATGACCGCCAACCGCGACAAGCGGGTTTGGGCGGTCGCCGGCGGCGGCGATCTTGCAGTCGATGATTCCAACACTCCGCCGTTCATCCCGGTGAAGTCGAATTTCCCCGGCAAGAATCCCGATGGCACGCACGTGTTCGTCGATCCCGAGGAAGAGATCAAGTTGATGACGGTGGCCAAGGGGATGAAGGTGAACCTGTTCGCCTCGGAGAAGGATTTCCCCGAGCTGGCCAAGCCCGTGCAAATGGCGTTCGATCCGAAGGGGCGGCTGTGGGTCGCCGTCTGGCCGACCTATCCGCATTGGAAGCCGAAAGAGGAGATGAACGACAAGATTCTGATCCTCGAAGACACGAAAGGGACCGGCCGCGCGGATAAGTGCACGGTGTTCGCCGATCATCTGCACTGCCCGACGGGATTCGAGTTTTACAACGGCGGCGTGATCGTGGCTCAAACGCCTGACGTCATGTTCCTCAAGGACTCGCGCGGCGGCGACGTATGCGACACGCGCGTCCGCGTTCTCGACGGCATCGACTCGGCCGACACGCACCACACGGCCAATAGTTTCGCGCTCGATCCGGGCGGGGCCCTCTATTTCCAAGAGGGCACGTTCATGCACACGCAGGTTGAAACGCCCTATGCTCCGACGCTCCACAACGTCGACGCCGGCGTCTATCGCTACGAGCCGCGCACGCAGAAGTTCGAGGCCTACGTCACGTATCCCTTCGCCAATCCGCACGGCCACGCCTGGGACCACTGGGGCCAGGATTTCGTCTTTGACGGCACTGGGGCCAATCCATATCACGGGGCGCTCTTCTCGGGGCACCTCGACTATCCGGACAAGCACAACCATCCGCCGCAAGTTTATCAGCAGCGGACCCGCCCTTGCCCGGGGGCCGAGATCATGTCGAGCCGGCATTTCCCCGATTCGATGCAGGGAAACCTGCTCGTGGCCAACGTGATCGGTTTTCAGGGCATCTTGCAATACAAGCTCAATGACGACGGGGCAAGCTTCCACGGCACCGAGGCCGAGCCGATCGTCTCCTCAACCGATTTCAATTTCCGCCCGTCCGACCTGAAGATTGGTCCCGACGGCGCGATCTATTTCCTCGATTGGCACAATCCGATCATCGGCCACATGCAGCACAATCTCCGCGATCCCAATCGCGATCGAACGCACGGGCGAGTCTACCGCATCACCTACGAAGGCCGCCCGCTGTTGAAGCCGGTCGAAATCGCCGGACAGCCGATCGAAAAGCTGCTCGATTTGCTCAAGGAGCCGGAAGACCGCGTGCGCAATCGCGTGAAGATCGAGTTGGGCGGGCGCGACAGCGATCAGGTGACGGCAGCGGCGCAGAACTGGGCCGCCGCTCTCGATACCAAGGATCCGAATTACGAGCACAACCTGCTCGAAGCGCTCTGGATTCATCAATACCACAACGTCGTCAGCGTCGATCTCTTGAAGCGGCTGCTGGCCTCGCCCGATTTCCATGCTCGGGCGGCGGCGACGCGCGTGCTCTGTTACTGGCGCGATCGGGTGCCTGAAGCGCTCGAGTTGCTCAAGAAAATGGCGGCCGACGAGAGCCCGCGAGTGCGGCTCGAGGCGATCCGCGCGGCGAGCTTCTTCAAAGTGCCCGAGGCGATCGAAGTCGTGCTCGTCTCGCAAGATTTTCCGACCGACGAATACATCAACTTCGTCCGCGGCGAAACGCTGCGAGCGCTCGAACCGCACGTCAAGCGGGCGATTGCCGGCGGCGTTGCGATTCAGTTCACGACGCCCGCCGGGGCTCGCTACTTTCTCAAGAACGTCGGCACCGATGACCTGCTAAAGATGAAGCGCAGCCAGGCGGTCTTTGTGGAATTGCTTTCTCGGGCGGGAGTTCGCGATGAATTTCGCCAAGAGGCGGTCGCCGAATTGGCCAAGCTCGAGAACAAAAGCCAAGTGCGCGTGCTGCTCGATGCGATCCATAGCCAGGACGAGCAGCAGATTCATTTGGACGGCAGCGTGCTCTTCGATCTGGTGCGAACGCTGACAGCGCACGGCTCGGCGGAATTGGCGAGCGTCCGCGGCGAACTGGAAAAGCTCTGCACCGGCGCCAAGCAAGCGGTCACGCGGCAGCTTGCCTTCGCCGCCTTGATCGCGGCCGACGGAAATGTCGAAGGCGCGTGGACGCTCGCCACGAAATCGCTCCGAAGTCTACAAGACCTCGTGACCGCTATGCCGCTGGTCCGCGATCCGAACCAACGGGCGGCCCTCTATCCGAAGGTGCAGCCGCTCTTGAACAACCTGCCGAAAGAACTCGCCTCGGCGGGCGGCGGCAAGCCGAGCATGGGCCGCTACGTCCGCGTCGAGCTGCCCGGCCGCGCACGGACGCTAACCTTGGCGGAAGTCGAGGTCTACAGCGAAGGCCGCAACGTCGCGCGGCAAGGAAAGGCGAAGCAAATCAGCACGGCCTTCGGCGGCGACGCTAGCCACGCGATCGATGGCAACACCAGCGGCGATTTTAGCCGCGGAGGCCAAACGCACACCACCGAAGACGTTCCCGATCCGTGGTGGGAGGTGGACCTCGGCTCGGAGTTCCCGATCGATTCGATCGCCGTCTATAACCGAACCGATGAAGATTTTGGAAACCGGCTCAATGGGTTCACGCTCAAGGTGCTCGATTCGACTCGCAAAATCGTTTTCGAGAAGCGCCGTATCCCGGCCCCGAAGCCGGAGGCCGTCTACGAGGTCGGCGGCGCCGCCTCGGAAGCGCTCTTGCGGCGTGCCGCGATGAACGCGCTGGTGACCGTTCGCGGGCAAGAGACGGCGACATTCAAGGCACTCGAAAAGTTCGTCGGCGACGATGCCGAGCGGCAGGCGGCAATCCAGGCGATCGCGCGGGTTCCCACGAGCTATTGGCCAAAGGAAGACGCCCGTCCGCTCTTGGATACGCTCTTGGCCTATATCCGCAAGGTGCCGATTCCCGAGCGGACCTCTCCCGCGGCGGTCGACGCGCTGCAAATGGCCGATACGTTGGCGGCGCTCTTGCCGCGCTCCGATGCCAAACTGTACCGCAAGGAATTGGGCGAGTTGGGAGTCCGCGTAATCCGCTTGGCCACCATGCCCGATCAGATGCTGTTCGACAAGGAGCGGTTCGCCGTGCAGGCGGGCAAGCCTGCGGAGATCGCTTTCGACAATACCGATATCATGCCGCACAATCTCGTCGTGTCGCGGCCCGGATCGCTGGAAGAAATCGGCGGCCTGGCCGACAGCACTGGCACGCAACCCGGCGCGATGGATCGGCAATACGTTCCCGCTTCGCCCAAGATTCTGTTTTCGAGTCAACTGTTGATGCCGCGCGGCGCGCAAAAGATCGACTTCACCGCTCCCATGCAGCCCGGCGTCTATCCGTTTGTCTGCACGTTCCCCGGCCACTGGCGGCGAATGCACGGGGCGATGTACGTCGTCGCCGATCTCGACGAATACCTGGTCGATCCGGAGGCCTATCTCGCCAAGAATCCGCTGCCGATCGCCGATGAACTGCTCAAGTACAATCGGCCACGGACGGATTGGAAGCTCGCGGAACTCGCGCCGCTAGTGAAGGAGACGGACCACGGTCGCTCATTCACCAACGGCAAGCAGCTATTTACCGTCGCCAACTGCATCGCCTGCCACAAGCTCAACGGAGTGGGGACCGTGGTCGGTCCCGATCTGGCGCAACCCAATCCGAAGAAGCAGCCGGTCGACGTTCTCCGTGATATCCTTGAGCCTTCCTACGAGATCAACGAGAAATTCCAGAGCTACATCCTCACACTGGACGACGGCCGGCAGGTGACCGGGTTGATTACCGAGGAAACTCCGGACGTAGTGAAAGTGATGGAAAACCCGTTAGTCAAATGCGATCCAACCGTCGTGAAGAAAGCAAGCATTAGCGAGCGGCTGAAATCGCCCAAGTCGATCATGCCGGAGGGTTTGCTGAGCCAACTCACGCGCGAGGAGATTCTCGACCTAGTGGCATATGTGGCCGCGCACGGCGATGCGCAAAGCAAGTTGTTCTCAAAATAGACCGACGATTTGATGAAATGACTTGTCGCAGATTATCGCGACGAGAGCAGCGACTCGATCACTGAATATCGTTCTTCAATAGCACCTCGATCGGCAGTGAGCGCCTCCGTCAATCCCCGTTCCGTCATTACGGCGAACGAGATGCAATCGGTCAGCGACCATCCCTTGTCCGGACGCCGGGCGTAAAGGTCAAGTCCGCGATCCCAAAGTTCGTGCGACGACGAAATGACCTCCGTCTTCGGATCGGCTCGCAGTTCCTCCAGTAGCTTGACCGTTTTCTCGCGGTGCACCGGATGCGATAGAAAATTCGCAACCTCAGTCAGCACGTCTTCGGTCGTTATGACACGACCGGTAAATGAACCGGCGAACTGCCGGGCGATCAAGTGGTTCTGATCGCGCGAGCTGGATAGCGCGATGTAGAAGGCCGCGTCCAAAAAAACGATCCTTATCGCTTGGGCTGGCCGTACAGATAATGTTTCAAATTAACGGACGCATCTTCGGGAAGGTCGTCGATCGTGCCGACCAGCGGCCTCAATCGATCGAGAAGGGTTGGTCCGTCGCCTGAAGCTGGCTCAGGCGAAGGTTCCAGGATTTCAACCTGCACAGCCGCCCCTTCCGGCAATTCTTGCGGCTCGTCGAGCACGATCAAGCCGTTTTTCACGTGCGCCTGGAGCGTCATAGCCCATCACTCGAGAAAATCATTTCACGCAATGGAATCATGCCCTTGCGAAATAAGCCTTCTCTATTCTAGTCCGTGCTCGCGAATTTCAAAAGACGCGAGTGAAATCGTGTCGCAGCTCTTTAGCGACATACGTGTGAACCGTTGATCAATTCCCCGGGCAGTTACTTCCGAATGAAAACGAAATCGCCGCCGGATTCGCTGCCGCGCAACAGGCCGTTGCGGGGGTCCGTTTCATCGCTATCGACTGCCACGAACCAATGCGGGATCGTCAACACGTCGCCCGGCTTGGCCGCATCGAGCATTGCGATCAGCGGCTTCGCAAATGGTGAGTGCTCGCCGCACTGTCCGTCGGAGGCCGTGTGCCTCCCGACCGACGCCAGGTACGCGCAGCAGCGATGCTGCATTTTTCTGGCGACCAGTGCCGCCTTTGGCATCGGCGTCAGTTCGTCGTCGTGGCCGCGCGAAACTTGATTGGTGGCCGTGTCGAAGTCGAACATTCCACCGAAGCAGGTGTCGAGGACGAGAAACACGTGCCGGCAGCGCAGGGCCGTCTTTTCCATGTCGTCGTGCAGCTCGGCCAGCGAATAATAGCTCCTAATCCGATCGTTGATGCTCTCGGTCGACGCCAACGAGTCGGTCGCCACCAAGTAACCCTTTTGTTCGATTTTTTCTCCGTGGCCGGCGATGTAAATCAGGAGTTGATCGTTCGGTTGGAAATCCTTATTGCGATACTCGCGCACTTTGTCGAAGAACCGATTGTTAGTGTAGTCGGCGCCGATGCAGGGATCGACGATGAATCCATATTCGTCGCGAAGAATCTCGGCGATCCTGCGCGCATCGCTCTCGGCGTTGCAGAGCTTCGGCCAATGCTTGTATTCGTCGCCGGCGAAGATCAGGGCATAGTTCTTGCCACCGTGGACGTCGATCGGCTCGCCCGCCGTATCGGCCGAAACTTTCACGAATTCGAGTCCACGCGGTTTCGGATCGGGCGGCGTTTGGTAAACGTATAAGTACAACGGCAAGCCGCAAATCAAAACCAGCGCGGCAGCGGCCATCGCCCAGCGCGGCGATGGCCGCGCGCCGCGAGCCCGGCTCCAACGCCGCACGATGCCGAGCACTTGGCGATCGGAGAGCTTCGTCCCTTGCCGCGGCGCGGCGACGAGCGTGTGGCCGAACGGCTTTCCATCAAACCAAGGATCGCGCTTGGCCGCCGCCGCATCGCACGTCTCTTCCGCAGCTTGCAGCAAATCGGCAAGCGATTTGATCGGCAGCCGCTGGATGGGATCGGTCGTGAACACCCATTGCCGCGGCCCCCATTGCACGGCCAGAAAGATGAACGGCTGCGTGGCGGCGGAATCCTTTTCGCTCCGGCTCCATTGCTTGAAGAGCAGGCTTTTCGGCTGTCTAAGCACCAGCGCTCGCCCTTGCGGCGGCCCGCCCGGAATACTCACGATCCATTGCTCGCCGCGGCGGAGGTCATGGCCATAGACGGCGCGGTCGCTCGCCAAGAAGGCCCGCTCGCGGGCAAACTCGGCCCCCTGGGCAAAGAGCGACGAAGCAAACGGATCCTGCCCGGCGGCTGCTGCCTGCAAGATGGCCGCTGCCATCCGCGACCAATCGGCGGCGAACCGCTCGCCATTGGCGGCGTCCGCCAGATTCTCGCCCGCTGCGCTGCGGATCGCCAAGTAGGTTCCTTCGAGCGACGTTTCGAGCGAAATCTTGCTCGGCGTCAGCCCTTCACGAACGAGCGCCGCATACCGGGCGAAAGCCTCTAATCCGGTGGGCAACTGCCGGCCGGCGAGCAACTCATCGGCGATCGTGGCCGCCAGCATCTCATCGAGCGTCGGATCGGCCCCGACGACGATCTGCCGAATCGGACCTTCCCCTTGGCGGAGCGAGGCAACGCCGCGCTTGAGCACGAGCGTCGCCAGGTCCAATCGCTCCTGATGCTCTGCCCCGGCCGCGTGCATGTAGAGCGTTCCAGCCGCGGGCGATTCAGATTCAGAAATCGGACGAAAGACCAAATTCACGGCGATTCTTGCCCACAGGAATACGCGTAGGGTGCGTCGAGCGAAGCGCTGACACACCACAAGCGCCGGTGCGTCAGCGCTGCGCTCGACACACCCTACACAACTACGTCCAACCGGCCAGCAAGGTTCGTTGCACCACTACTCGTCCAGCGGCTTGACGAGAATCTCCTTGAAATACGTCTTGCTCCCCGGATCGTGCCCTTGCAGCGCGAAGGTGCCGTGCTGGAGAAAGCGGCCGGAATGACCTTGCGGCGGCTTGAAATCGGCCGGTTGGGTCCAGTCGCAGACCGTCTGGCCGTCGATCTTGAGCAGGACGTGATCTCCTTGGACGATGATCTCGTACAAGAACCACTTGTTGTCTTCATGATGCGGATCTCGGACGTTCACGACGTCATAGAGGCTGCCGGTCTTCTTCCAGTCGCTGTGCGTCGCGTTCACTTGGGCCTCGAAACCCTGATTCGGCCAGTTCGACTCCTGGTACTTCGTGTGGAAGTAGATTCCCGAATTGGCATGGGGGAAGGTCATCACCATCGCCTTCAAGTGGAAGTTCTTGAAGTCGTGATTGTGCACCGGGCCGTCGTAGAACAGATGGGATGGGCCGGGACCGTTGACCACGATCATCCCATCCTGCACCTTCCACGATTCGGCGTTCTTGCCGACCTTCCAGCCATCGAGCGATTTACCGTCGAAGAGACTATAGAACCCGTCCTTGTCCGGCTTCGGCTCGGAAGGCTCGGCGACATTCGCCGCGAAAGCACCCGTCGCGGAAAGAATTGCCAGCACAGAAATAGATAACAGCACTCGCGGTTTCATGGAAGCGCCTCTGGTGAATTCATGGTTAGTTGTTTTACCGACGGACCTCGACCCAGCACAGACCATAATACCTAGACGCGAAACTGCTGCCAATTCGTGCTCGGCAAACCGTCTCGCCTGGTTTCCGGCACTGAGGGGGCCGCGGTTGCGGGCGGCCGCGGCCCGACGCGTCGCGAGAAATCTCAATGCAAACAAAGAGAATTCTCATAGCCAAGGTTTCACGGAACCCTCATAATTGTGTGTGGTGGGCGACTTGTTGTCGAGAGAACTCAAACTCCTCGGAGGCGGTCGCCGTCAATCTCATCTCGAAATCTGGCCATTCGGCAGGCGCGAGGAGTTCGCTATGAATTCATCGATAATCAAGCGGCACATCGCCAGGCACCGAGCGTTCACGCTCGTGGAACTGCTCGTCGTCATCGCTATCATCGGCATCTTGATCGCGCTATTGCTGCCGGCGATCCAGGCCGCGCGGGAAGCAGCGCGGCGCGTCCGCTGCGCGAATAACCTGAATCAGCTAGCCTTGGGGTGCCTCAATTTCGAGTCCGCGGAGAAGCTGTTTCCGTATGGCCGAAAATATGACAGTTGGGACACCTTCACTTGGACCGAGCTGATTCTGCCGCAGATCGAGGAAAAGGTTGTCTACAACGGCTACGATCAGCTCCCGAAACGCGGCTTTGCCCAGGCGTCGCCGGGGGCGAACGGGCCGATTGGCCCTGACCCGCAGATGGAAATTGCGCGAATGACGCTGCTGCCCATTTTCTGTTGCCCCAGCGATCCCACTTGCCCGGCGAAGGATGAATTTGCCCCGCCCCCGCCCAACAACTCCTACGGGTTTTACCGGATGAGCTACCGCGCCTGCACCGGCAGCGGAGACATGTATGGCACGAAGACCGATACGACTTCAGGGCCATGGGGTCGCGGCATCTTCGGAGTTATCCCCGGGCAAAGTTTCGACATTCGGCGGCCGGGGACTCGGGTCAAAGAGATCACCGACGGGACGTCGAAGACGTTATTGCTCTCCGAGGGTTTGACGACCGGCGTCCCCGGCTGGGGCGGGCCGATCAGCGAAACGATTTATGGCAACATGGGGGGCGGGCTGTTCTCGGCGAGCTTGACGCCAAACTCCACCGCGCCGGACCGAGTCATCGGGCCCTGCCCCCGCGATCAGGGAGACACCGACTATAAGCCCCCCTGCTTGAGCCTGGGTTCAAACGCCTGGTACACTCCGAGCGCCGCCGGCGCTCACGCCGCCGCGCGCAGCGACCATCCGGGCGGAGTCAACGTGGCCATCGCCGATGGTTCCGTTCGTTTCGTCGACGAGCTGGTTGATACGTCAGTTTGGCGCGGCCTGGCGACCAAAGCCGGCGGAGAATCCGTTACGTTGCCGTAGGATTAGAATCGCCATGGGAAGTTCGTTGCCTGCCTATTCTGGCCAGTTATTTGCACGAGTCGGTCGCATGCGCTTTGTTCTGGTGGCCGGCGCCGCCGCCATCCTCTTCGTAACGATAGGCTGCGGAAAGACGACTTCGATCTCCGGGAGTGTTACGTTCGAGAGCAAGGCCGTGGGCAACGGCTCGATCGTATTTCAGCCGGCCGACGGCCAAGGACCAACCGCGGGAGCCGCGATCAGCGATGGTCGATATCAAGTCGAACGTCTCACGCCGGGAAAGAAAATCGTGCAAATCATTGCCGTGAAGAAGGTCAATTTCGCCGCGAGCAATGAAGAAATGGAGCGGCAAGCCAAGGAAAATGCGAACCGCGGCGACGCGACCGGCATCGTCGAGCGCGCCGATGAAATCCCCACCGATGCCGTTGGGAACAACCGCGAAATCGACGTGCAACCAGGCAAGCAGACGGTCGACTTCGATTTGAAACGCAAGGCCGGTTCTTAGGAACCCTTACAAAACCGTCTGGGACTGTCCTGGGCCGTTTTCGGAGATACGGGCGCCCGTTTCGCACTGATTCCGGGGCTCAGGGGGCCGGGCAGATTGCCGGGTTGTGAACTCCCAAGAGCCCTAGCGCTCAGCCCTTGCCGCGCGGCGAGACACGAGCCCCAGTGCTCACCCCTCGCCGCACCCTTAAATCAAGAACGCCGGCTCCGAAAGCCAGCCGCAAGTCACCAACAGGATCGGAAATCGAGCGATCGATTTCACGAGACGCGGCCTCGCTGTGCAATCAGCGAAGCCGCGTTGTTTTCATGGTCACTCGCCGCCGATGCCCGTGGGCTTGCGGCGGGAGGCGTATTTGCAGAGCAGGATGCCGCCGAAATAGAGGGCCGTCATCGGGACGGCCATCAGCAACATGCTGTAAGGATCGGGAGATGGATTCAGGATCGGCGCCAAAACGAAGATCACCAAAACCGCTACCCGCCAGCCGCGCAGGTATGCCTCCACTGTGATCAAACCAATCCGATTCAGGAACAACATCACTAGCGGCAACTGAAATCCGATCCCGAACGCCAACGGCAAGAACAGCACGAAACTGAGCCATTCGCCGATCCGCGGCTCCGGCGGGATGCCGAGCCAGTCGTTGAAGCTGAAGAGGAAGTGCAGCACCGGGGGAAATGCCGCGAAGAATGCCAACAGCGCCCCGCTCACGAACAACACGACGCTGAACGGCAAAAAGATGTGAACATATCGTCGCTCGTGAGGATAAAGCCCGGCCGCCACGAATAGCCACAGCTCGCGAAAAATCATCGGGCTGAAGATAATTAAACCGGCGATGAAGGCCGCCTTCATGTAGATCACAAACGCCTCGGTGGCGCTCATCGCCTTGGGGCGGATTCGCTCGTCCTCGCTTCCGGGCCGCCAGATCGTCAGCGCGGCCAGGTAGGGATGCGGCGGTCCGATGGCGTCCGGCGCGGCGGCGGCCAGGAGCAGCCAGTTCAGCCGCTGCACTTCGTTTGGCTTGAGATCCTTTCGCCGCGCGAGCAGCAACGCCACCGTCGAATCTGAAATCGCGGTCGCGGGGAAATCCTCCTCCGGATCAGAGAAATCCGAGCTGGAAACCAATCGACTCAACGCATCGGCCAGTTGCGCCACCTGCTTGGGATCGGGATCGGCGTCTTTGTTGTCCGCGATCGCGGTCGCCAACTTCCGGTCGGCCGGTTGCAGCTTCTCCCAGATTCTGCGGGCCGGCGTGGGCTTGGCTTCGTCGGCACTCGCCGCCTGGATCGTTTCGGCAAGCAAACGCGGGTTCGTGATGTCCGTCGCCGTCAAGCGATATGTCGGGAGTCGGATCGCGGCAGGAGCGGCATCGGGATTCACACCGCTCAGGGCGTCGATCAGCTTGCTGGGTTGGACATTCACCTGCTCAGCGACGAATCCTTCCTTCATCAACTCGACGTCTTCGGCCGGAAGTTGGTCGCCGAACTTGGCCTTCAATGCGACGTCAGCTTTGTCGGCGTAATACTCGGCGAGCGACTTGGTCAGCGGGCTTTCGATCAGATGAACGACCTGCCGCCCGATGAACAGTCCGACGACCAATCCGACCACGAGCCAGATAACCGCTCGAAACAGCCGCCGACGCAGCTCCTCGAGGTGCTCCCCGAAGGTCATCGTGCTTTGGCGAAACAGATCGTCTTCGTGAGGCTTGAGCATCAAGGAAAGACTAGCATCCGGGCAAGCCGGACGGGGAGGAGCAGGGGCGGGAACGCGGGGGATTTTGAGAAAAATCAATAATAGCAGCGCCTCAATGGAGCGGCAACGCATCGGCCGCGCGGTGCAGCGCTATCCAAGCTTTCTTTCCCCACGCTTTGGCCGCTCGTATACTAAGAGCGCCTAACAAATCCGGCGGGGAGAAGGGGACAGTCCCCGTTTTGCTCCGCCGACCATCGCGGCGATGGTGCCCGCGCAAAAAGGGGACAGTCCCCGCCGGACTTATTCGGCGCTCTGAATCCGAGGAATCTCTCGATGAGAACGCCGGAATCTGTTATGCGAGCAGTTGCCGCGGCGTTGACGTTGCTGGCGGCGTTTCTGTCGGCAGGTCGCGCGGCGGCGCAATTCAGTGCGCCCCCGCCCTCCGATCTCTCGGACGCAGTGCAGGTGGATGAGATCAACTCGCCCACCAAAGCGCTGCTCGAACGGGCAAAGGCCAATTCGGTCGAAAAACAGTGGGACGAGGCGATCGACACACTTCGTCAGGTGATGGAGCACGACGGCGGCAAACTGATCCAGATCGATTCGCGGCGTTTTGTCGCTGTTCGCGAGTATTGCCAAATGCAGTTGGCCGAAATGCCGCCGGAAGGCCGGGCGCTGTATCGCAGCCGCGTCGACGCGCTCGCCAAGCGCTGGTACGACGCGGGCCTCGCCAATCGCGACGCCAGCTTGCTCGGCCGCGTGGTCGATCAATTCTTCGTCAGCAGTTGGGGCGACGCGGCGCTCATGGCGCTCGGTGAAATTGCGTTGGAACGCGGCGATTACCAGGAGGCCCGCTGGTGCTGGGAGCGGATCAGTCCGGGGCTGCGCGCCGCGGACGGTCAGCCGCTGCGGCGCAGTTTGCGGGTCGGCCAATCAGCGCCGGCCGAGCCGCGGAATGGGAGCGGCGAGCTTGGCGCGCCGAACGAGGTTGCCGCGCAATCGCCTCGCTGGCTGGCGTATCCCGACACGAAGCTGAATCTGGCCGACGTGCGCGCCCGACTCGTGTTGGTTTCCATCATGGAAGGTTCGCTGGCTCGGGCGCGCGTCGAGTTGGCCGATTTTGTCCGGCGGCATCCAGAGGCCAAAGGGCGCATGGCGGGCCGAGAGGCGCGATATGCTGACACGCTCGCGCGATTGTTGGCCGACGCGGAGGCCCGGCCCCAGTCCCCTGCAATGAAAGATTGGACCACCTTCGCCGGCTCGCCGGCCCGAACGGCCATTTCCGCCGAGCCGAAGTCGTTGGGAAATCTTGCTTGGGAAATTCCGCTCGGCGATGGAAAACCATTTCAAGCCGATGCCAACTCCCTGCACTCCTGGCCGAGGAACCGAGTGGCCGAGGAGCAATCGGCGCTGTTGAGCTACCATCCATTGGTTGTCGGCAACCTAGTTCTCGTCAACAACGTGGACAAGGTCTTTGCCTTCGACTTGCGAACGGGCGAGCCGGCCTGGCCGGTCGCGGCGCAGCAGTCGCCTGACGCCCCAGCTCGGGAGCCAGGAGAGATTTATTGCGGCACGAAAGTTCAGGAGCTGCAGCAAGACCTGGTAGGGGACGAGAATCTGTTTCGGGCGCTCGGCGTCCCGCGATTCACGATGACCGCGGCCGGCGACCGTCTCTATGCTCGTCTTGGATCGCCGGTCACGGGTCATCCGGCAGCAGCACCGTTCGGCAGCGGCTCCAGCTATCTAGTCTGTCTCGATCTGGCGGCCCAGGGACTCTTGGTATGGCGCGTGCCGGGAGATAAAGCGCGAAACGAACGCTGGGCTTACGAAGGCGCGCCGGTCGTCGCCGGGAACAATGTCTTTGTCGTCATGCGTTATAGCGACGTGCGGCCGCAGGTTCACGTCGCTTGCCTCGATGCGCGAACCGGCGCGCTCCGCTGGCGGAAGCTGATCTGCGCCGCCGAATCGCTGGCCCAAGGTCAAGCCGAGGAAATCACCTCCAATCTGCTGACCCTCGCCGACGACACGCTCTATCTGAACACGAACCTTGGAGCAATCGCGGCACTTTCCGCCACCGATGGGGAAGTCCGCTGGGTTAGCACATACCCTCGCGCGAGGCGAACGGCTGGGGAGCCGTTGCGAATCAGCGCCAACTGTTACCGGGATCTGAACCCGGCCGTTTACTACCGCGGCAGCTTGTTCGTTGCCCCCAGCGACGCTCCTGGCATAATAGCGCTCGACGCGGCGACGGGCGCCTTGCTTTGGAAAAGCAACTTCGATCTGCTCGGCCCGATCGTGCATTTGCTGGGGATCGGAGCAGACAATCTGATTGTCTCGGGCAAGAGAATCTGCTGGTTCGACGCGGTCACTGGCAAGGTCGTGAACTACTGGCGCGACGATACGACCAGCGGCTACGGACGCGGCGTGCTCGTTGGCAATGAGGTATACTGGCCAATGCGCACCCAAATCCGCCGCTGCAAGCAGCAAATCGGCGACCATGGCGAACTCGACGCCGACGAGCCGATCGAACTCGGCCGTTTCGATCCGCCGCTGACCGGAGGAAATCTCGTCGCAGCCAATGGAACCTTGTTGATCGCCACTCCAACGAAACTGATCGCCCTCGGCCCCGGCAAGTCGGCCACTCCACCGGCTGAGGCTATTTTGACGCAAGCCAACGCGGCGCCGAGGAAGAATGCAAGCGCCCCGTAAACGGGGGGCGAAATGAATGCGTGCTAAATGATCTCCATTCGTCCTTTGTACTTCGCACTTGGTACTTGAAATGCCCGACGACGATCTGCAAGCCGTACAGAGACTAAGCGACGCCTATCGCCGCATCACCGGCGAATTGGGCAAGGTAATCGTCGGCCAGCAGCAAGTGATCGAAGAGTTGATGGTCGCCCTGTTCGCCCGCGGGCATTGCCTGCTGGTCGGCGTGCCTGGCCTGGCCAAGACGCTGATGATCCGCACACTGGCCGATTCGCTTTCGCTCAAGTTCAACCGCATCCAATTCACCCCCGACCTGATGCCCTCGGACATCACGGGGACCGAGGTGATTCAGGAGGACAAGGCGACCGGTACGCGAGCGTTCAAGTTTCTGGAAGGGCCGGTGTTCGCCAATGTGATCCTCGCCGACGAGATCAATCGCACGCCTCCCAAGACTCAGGCGGCGCTGCTCGAGGCGATGCAAGAGTATCAAATCACGGTCGGCGGCACGCGGCACAAGCTGGCCGAGCCGTTCTTCGTCCTCGCCACGCAGAACCCGATCGAGCAAGAAGGGACGTATCCACTTCCCGAGGCGCAGTTGGACCGCTTCATGTTCAATATCTTCGTCGACTATCCGGATGAGGAGGAAGAGTTCCAGATCGTGAAGCAAACGACGGCCGACGTGCCGACGAACGTCACTCGCACCCTCACGGCTGAGGAGATTCTCGGGCTCGCGCGGATCGTCCGCCGGGTGCCGATCGCCGACCACGTGACTCGCTACGCCCTGCAATTCACTCGGCTTACGCGCAAGGAAAAAGGCAAGGTGCCCGACTTCATTCGCGAGTACGTCAGTTGGGGCGCGGGTCCGCGGGCCAGCCAGTATTTGGTGCTGGGGGCGAAGGCCCGCGCCGTTCTCCAGGGACGATATTTCGCCACTTGCGACGACATCCGCGCGGTTGCCGCCCCCGTGCTGCGGCATCGCATCGTGACTAATTTCAATGCCGAGGCCGAGGGAATCAGGCCGGACGACATCGTGCGGCGGCTCATCGAAACCATCCCGGCCGACGAATTCGAGAAGAGCGCTGGTGGAAAACTTCCAGAAGTATTTAGACCCGCGAACGCTGGCTAAGCTCCAGGGCCTCGAGTTGCGAGCCCGGTTGATCGTCGAAGGCTACGTGTCGGGCGTGCATCGCAGCCCGTTCCACGGCTTCTCGATCGAATTCGCCGAGCATCGCGAGTACGTGCCGGGCGACGACCTGCGGTACGTCGATTGGAAGGTGTTCGGCAAGACCGACAAGTATTATCTCAAGAGGTACGAGCAAGAAACGAACCTCATCAGCTATCTGTTGCTCGACACGAGCCAGAGCATGTCGTACCGCGGCCCCGACGCGGCGCTCTCGAAACTGGAATACGCCCAGTGCATCGCCGCGTCTTTGGCGTATTTGGTCTTGCAGCAGCAAGACAGCGTCGGACTGGTCACATTCGATCAGGAGGTGCGAACGCTCGTGCGGGCGAGCAGCAACCCTTCGCACCTGAAGCAACTGCTGCACGTGATGGAGGTGACCGCGGCCGGGAGGAAGACTGCGACCGGGCCCATCTTCCACGATCTGGCGGAGCGGCTCAAGAAACGCGGCGTCGTCGTGATCCTGAGCGACCTGTTCGACAAAGTGCCGTCGCTCTTGGCCGGGCTCAAGCATTTTCGCCATCGTCGCCACGAGGTGATCATCTTCCACGTGCTCGATCCGGCCGAACTGGATTTCCCCTTCCAGCGAACGACGCTCTTCAAGGGCCTCGAGCAATTGCCCGACGTGCTGACCGAGCCGCGCTCGCTCCGCCGGGCCTATCTGGGGCAATTCAACCAGTTCCTCCGCGAAGTCAAACAAGGCTGCCGCGAGCACCGTATCGATTATGTACCCATGCGCACCGACCAGCCGTTGGACATTGCGCTTTCGGCCTACTTGACCTCGCGGCTGGCGAAGACCGGCTGACGAAAATGACGAATGTCTAACCCACTCTTTGGCTTTGGTTTGACTCAGATCGGCATGCTTTGGTGGCTGGCGGCTGCCGCGGCGCCGCTGTTGATTCATCTCTTGAGCCGGCGGCGGTATCGAGAGGTCCCTTGGGCGGCGGTCGAATATCTTTTGGCCGCGCTGCAGAAAAGTTCGCGACGTTTGCGTGCCGAACAGTTGATCCTGCTCTTGATCCGCACGTTGACGATCATCTGCGTCGTCGTGGCCGTCGCCGGGCCCTATCTCGAGCAACTCGGTGGAACGTTTGTCGCGGGCCAGCCGGTTCACCGGATTCTCGTGATCGACGGCTCCTATTCGATGGGTTACAAGCCGGGAGAAAAGAGCCGGTTCGAGTTGGCGAAGCAGGTTGCTCGCGACATCGTCGGCCGCAGCTCGTCGGGAGACGGTTTTTCGCTCGTTCTGATGAGCGATTCGGCGAGGGTGATCGTCGGCACTCCGGCGTTTGTTTCCGACGAGGTGCGTAGTGCGCTGAAGCGTTTGAGCAGCGCGTCGTCGGGCGACGACCTTTCCGACGCCCAGCGCAAGGTCGACGAAGACGATTTACTCAAGGAGATTCGCGATCTCAAGCTGCCGCACGGCAACGGTAATCTGGCCGACGCGCTCGAGCGAATCGAGGAGCTGGCGGCGCGAGCCAAGCTGGAGTATCCACGGTTGGCTTACACCGAGATCTACTATCTCACCGATCTCGGCCGCACGAGTTGGGACCTGAACGCCGTGGTTGCCGGCCGGCATATTCGCGACAAGTTGACCCATCTGGGCGAATCGATGCGGATGGCGGTCGTCGATCTCGGCCAGGAGCATTGTGAGAACCTGGCGATCACCGGCCTGCGAGCGAACCAGTCGATCGAGACTACGAAGAGCCCGACCAGCTTTCAGGCCGAGGTTCACAACTTCGGCGCCCGGCCGCATCATGCCCAGCTCGAACTACTGATCGACGGCCAACGATTTCAGGAGCGGCCGATCGACATCGTGCCCGGTGCGCAGCAAACGGTTTCATTTGCGCATCGGTTCGAGGCGGCGGGAGATCATTCGGTCGAAGTGCGTCTCACGGGCGACCCGCTCGACGCGCTCGATATCGACAACCACCGCTGGCTATCGGTGCCGGTCAAGGAATCGCTCGAAGCGCTCCTGGTCAATGGCGAGGGATCGCACGAGCAGGCCCGCTACCTGTTCAACGCGCTCGATCCTTATCGCGATGGATCCGGGTCGCCGGCGGTGCACGTCGAGGAAACATCCGATGGCCGGTTGTTGGAGATCGACCTGCACCGGTTCGACTGCGTGTTCTTCTCGAATGTTAGTCAGTTCACACCCGCCGAAGCCCGGATTCTGGCCGATTATGTCAAGGGGGGCGGCGGTCTCGTGTTTTTCCTTGGCGATCGCGTCGATCCGCAAAACTACAATCAAGAACTCGGCGGCGGACGCCCCGGCGCAACCCGTTTGTTGCCCACTTTGCTGGACGGTCCCGCCGACGTCGCGCAATACAGCTTCGATCCGCTCGGTTACAAAGACCCGATCGTTCGCGAGTTTCAGGGAAACGAGCGGGCGGGGCTTTTGAGCACTGCGATCAGGCGGTACGTCAAGCTCAAGCATCCGGATCCCACCGACGCGAAGGCGCGCGTCTCGCTCGGCATTCGCCAGACCGGCGATCCGGCGATTGTGGTTGCGCCAGTTGCCGCCGATTCGGCGGCCCGCGGTGGGTGGTCGATCCTTGTCGCGGTTCCCGCTTCTTTCGCCTCGGTCGATCTGGAATCTAAAGAGCCGTGGTCGAACTGGCCGCTCAAGTACAGCTTTCAACCGGTGGTGCAGAACGTCTTACTGGCGGCGATCGGGCCGCAGGGAGCCGATCGAAACGTGCTCGTCGGTAAGTCGCTCGGATCGATGTTGCCCGCCGCCCAGACCGCGAATTCTCTCACGCTGGAAAGGCCCGACGGCCGGAAGGAGCAGATTCGTATCGCAACGCGCGAGGACGGCAACCGTTGGTCGTATGCCGACACCTGGCAGAGCGGCATCTACCGAGCGGATTTTTCGTCGGGCGGCAATGGTCGCCTGTTCGCGGTGAATGTCGATACCCGCGAAAGCGACCTGGCGAGGATTTCCGCGGATGAATTGCCAGAAGGGTTGACGGTCGTGGCCGGTTGGAACGGCCTGAATGAGCGGCCGGCGGTCGAACTCGGCAGCCGGATGGGACAGCAGCGCTGTTTCCTCTACGCGGCCCTGGGTTTATTGCTGTTGGAAACGGTCTTGGCCTGGTGGTTCGGATACCGAGCATCATGAGCGGCGTTTTACCTCACTGGCTGGAAAGCTACTTCGGCGTCGAAACCGGCGCCGCCGGAGAAGGCACGATCTGGCGGCTCGATGACTCCTGGACGTGGAACCCGTCGATCACGATCCTGTTTGTGCTGTTGGTGATTGTGCTCGTCGTGGCCGTTTACAAATCTGAGATCGGCAGCGCGGGGCGCCTGCTGCGCGGTCTCTTGATTATGCTGCGGCTGACGGCGATCGGGCTGGTCCTGGGCATGATCGCCCAATGGATCCTGAAGCTCAATCCAACGCAGCTTCCTTATCTGGTCGTGCTCGTCGACGATTCGGAGAGCATGCGGATCAACGATCACTATGCGAATGAAAAATTCCGCGCCGATATCGAGCGCCGCGTCAAACAGCTCGGTCTCGATGGCGTCACGCGGCTCAATCAGGCCAAAACGCTGCTGCTGGAGAATGATGCGGCCCTGTTGAAAGGCTTCGACAAGCGTTACAAGCTCAAGGTCTTTTTCTGCTCGGAACTTGCCCGGCCGCAGTCGAACGATTTTGCGGAACTGCGCAAAGCGATTCGCGGGCTCGAACCGACCGGCAAGGCGACGCGGCTCGGCGACAACCTGCGCGCCGTGCTCAGCGACCAGGGGCTGACCGGGATCGCCGCCGTCGTTCTGCTCACCGATGGAGTCACGACCGACGGCGAACGGCTCCTCGGTCAATCGGCCGCTTCGAGCGCGGATCAACCGGCGGTCGCCGAAGGGGGCGCCGCCGATTTTGCCCGCCTGAAGGGAGTCCCGCTGTTCACGATCGGCCTGGGCAGCGACGAGCCGACGAAGGACGTCGAATTGAGTGATCTACGGGTGCCCGAGGTCACGTTCGTCGACGATATACTCGCCTTCAAATTCAATCTCTCCGCGAGCGGCTTCGCGGGACGGGACATCGAAGTGCGTCTTAAGGACAAGAAATCCGGCGCCGTGCTGGCCAAGCAGATTGTGAAGATTGCCGCCGACGCCAAGCCGCAGGAGATGACACTCACGTTCCGCCCCGACAAGATCGGCGACTACGATTTCGTCGTCGAGACCGACAGCCTGCCCGATGAAGTGCGCTTCGACAACAATCGGCTCGAGCGGCAGGTGAGCGTTCGCCAGGCGCAGATCCGGGTGCTGATGGTTCAAGCCTATCCGAGCTACGAGTTTCGCTACCTGAAGAATCTGCTCGAGCGCGACAATACGATCGAGGTACATACGGTGCTGCAAGACGCCGACGTGGATTACACATCGGAGGACAAGACGGCATTGCCTGTCTTTCCGGTCCGCCGCGAGGACCTGTTCGCCTACGACGCGGTGATCTTCGGCGACGTGAATCCCGCGCTGTTGAGCAACGCGGCGATGAGCAGTTTATCGGAGTTCGTGCTGCAAAAAGGGGGCGGGCTCGTTTTCATTGCCGGCCCGTCGTACGATCCAATGGCGCTGCGCGGCACTCCGCTGGCCAATCTGCTCCCGATCGATTTGGCGACCGTCGTCGTTCCCGATTCACGGCAACCAATTGCCGATGGGTTCGTCGTACAGCCGACCGCCGACGGATTGAACTATCCCAACATGCAATTGGGCGATACGCCCGCGGAGACCCGCCAGATCTGGCAGACGCTGCCGCCCGTCTATTGGCTTTTGGAAGCGCAAAAGAAGGAAACGGCCGAGGTCTTGGCCGAGCATCCCACGTTGCGAACGGCCGACGGCCGCAAGGCGCCGGTGATCTTGCAGCGCCGCACGGGCGCCGGCATGGTGCTTTTCCATGCCACCGACGAAACCTGGCGCTGGCGGTTTCAGGTGGGGGATGTTTACTTCGCCCGCTATTGGATCCAGACGATCCGCTACCTGAGCCGCACGAAGCTGCTTGGCAAAGACCAAGCGGCGCGTTTGGCGAGCAACCGCAAGGAATACGCGCGCGGCGAGCCGATCCGGCTCCGATTAGAATTCACCGACGAGCGTCTTTCGCCCCCCGAAGATCGCGGCGCCGTCGCGATGCTGCGCCGTGGCGACCAACCTGAGCGGCAAATCACCCTGCACCGCAATCCGACGCATCGCGAGGTGTTCGACGCTACGCTCGTCGAACTCCCCCAAGGCGACTATCACGCCTGGGTGATCGATCCGGTGCTGCCGGGCGAGCCATCGACGAGCTTCCTCGTGAAGGTCTCGGAGGCTGAATTCGAACGAACGCAAATGGACCTCACCGAATTGGAAGGGGCCGCCGCCAAGACGAAAGGGCGTTTCTATCGCATTGACACGGCCGCCAAACTGCTCGACGACTTACCCTCTGGCCGCCATGTGCCGATGAAACCGACCAATCCGCCCGTGGAACTTTGGAACCAATGGCCCGTGTTATTGGTCCTGCTGCTGGCGCTGGCGATTGAATGGATGCTCCGCAAAAGGAGCGGAATGTTATAATTGTGGCGATGCCCCATCTGCTTCAAATCAAGCTCGCGGCGACACGCCGACGCGTTCGGCGATTGCTCCTCGTTTACGGCCTCAGCCGGATGGCGACCGTCGTCTTGCCGGCGCTGTTGCTGTTGGGCGGGATCGATTTCTGGCTGCGTTTTGAGGATCGTGGCGTGCGGGCAATCTGGTCACTCGCCGCCTTTGGCATCGCGGTGTGGGGATTTGTCCGCTTTATGTTGCCGGCGTTGCAGCGGCGTTTGGACGAGGTAGCGGTTGCCCAGCGGATCGAATCGAATCTCAGCGGATATGGCGACCAGCTTTCTAGCGCGATCGAGTTTCTCGGCGAGCGATCCGATGACCCCTTGGCCGGCAGCGCGGTGCTTCGCCGGGCCGCGGTGGCTCAGGCCGAGGCTCGCATCGGCCAGCTCGATTGGTCGGCCGCCGTCGATCGCCGGCCAGTCTTCCGCGCGGCGGCGTTGGCGGGCGCGATCGCGCTCCTTGCCGCCGCGACCTGCGCGCTCCGCCCCGCCGATTCGCTTCTGGCCGCCGTTCGATTGGTCAATCCGTTGGGAAGCACAGCTTGGCCCCCCTTCAACGATTTGACTTTCACTCACCGCGTCGAGCGGCTGGCCGTCGATCAGCCATTTGAGGTTGAATTGGTTGATCTCAATCGACATTTGCCCGACGACGTGCGGATCGAATACCGTACCACAAGCCAGTCCGGCGCCGAACAAGTCGAGCGCGAGAAGATGCAGCCCGTGGGCGACATGATGGTTGCCCGCAAGGAAAAGGTTGTGCAGTCGTTCGAATATCGGGCGGAAGGGGGCGACGATCACAAGATGGCGTGGATCCATGTCGATGTCGTTGAGCCGCCGCGAATCAAGTCGCTCGAGATCACGCTTCATCCGCCCGCTTACACCGGCCGGCCAGTTCAATCGGCGGAGCGGCGAATCGTCGCCTTGCGCGGCACGGCGGTTGAGATGCACGCAATCGCCACGAAGCCGCTTGTCTCGGCGGTGCTGCGCCAAAAGAATGGCCCCGACGTCGCGGCCCAGGTCACGGATGATGGCCGCGGATTCGTCCTTCGCCCCGATTTACCAGGTCAAACTGCCGGTTCCTCGCCGCCGACGGATTCTTCGGACAAAGATCCCGGCGGCGCCCGCGGCAAATCACGCGCTACGTCTTTAGTGATCGATAAATCCGGCCCATATTGGTTCGAGCTGCGCGATCGCGAAGGACTGGTCGCCGGGCCGGAAGACCGTTGGGAGATCCAGGCCATCACCGATCAGCCGCCCTCGATGGATTTCCAGCAGCCGAATGAAAACCTGCTGGTCACGGCCGGGGCGGTCGTGCCGATCAAGATCGTGGCCAAGGACGATTTGTCGATCCACACGATCGACCTCGTCTACACGCGCTCGGATCACACCGAGATCGGCGAAACGGCAATACGGCTCTTCACTGGACCAGACCGCGCGACCGCTTTCGCTGCTCCCGCCGCCGGCCGTTCGCTCGAAGGCGAGACCGATTCGATCGACTATCCATGGGAACTCGGGCCGCTCAAGCTCGCTCCCGGCGCGCATGTGCTGCTCACGGCAACGGCCTCCGATTATCTGCCGCAAACCGGCGCCAGCTTGCCCCGGCGACTGACGATTATCACGCCCGCGGAACTTGAAGATCATCTATCCCAGCGCGAGATGCTGATCTTCAATGAACTCTCCCGCATTCTAAAAATGCAACAAGCGGCGCGGATGGAAATTGGCACGCTGGAATCGACGTTCGACCATGTCGGGCGATTTCAAAAGAGCGACGTCGACCGGCTTCGCCGAAATGAATTGGACCAGCGGCAAATCCGCCGCTCGCTGGTCAGTCCGACCGAAGGAGCGCGGGCCCAGATCGTCGCGCTCTTGGGAGAACTCGCGAGCAATCGCGTCGCCAATCCGGAACTCCAGGGGCGAATGCAACGCTTCGCGGACGAAATCGCACGACTCGATCGAAACGAGTTGGCAGCCATCGAGCGCGAACTCACGGCAGCCGTGAAAGGCGCCGACGATCTCAAGGCACTCCCGTCGCACGCCTTGAGAGAGTCGCTGGCCGACGTGGGACGCACGCAAAGTGACGTTTCCGCGACACTCGAAGAGATGCTCGGCCATCTGGCCGAATGGAATAGCGTTCGCGGAATCGCGCGCGCGCTGGCCGACATCCGCCGCGATCAAACCATTCTGGAAAGCGACACTAAGGAATTGGCCGCCCGGACGCTGACCAAGGACCCTCAGGACTTGAGTCCAGCGGAGCAATCGGATTTGCGAAGAATCGCCGGCCGTCAACTCGACCTGGGGCGGCAGTTCGAGAAGATCGAGCAGCGGATGGGGCAGGTGGCCGAGCAGCTTAAGTCAACCGATCCGGCCTCCGCCGATTCGATCGCCGACGCCGCCCGCGCGGGGCGCGATGCGGGGATCGGCGGTTTAATGCGCGAAGCCGGCGAAATCATCGAGCAGAACCAAATCGGTCAGGCACTCGGTCGTCAGTCGTCCGCCGGTCGGGGATTGGACGAAATGCTCGACGTACTCTCCAATCGCCGCGAACGGGAACTATCACGTCTCGTGAAAAAATTGCGCGATGCCGAGCACACGTTGTCCGAACTGAAGACACAGCAGGAGGGGTTGCGGAATCAGATACAAGAGGCCGGCGGGAACCAGGACCAGACCGAGCGGCGAAAGGAGCTTGAGCGCCTCAGTCGGCGCGAGCGAGAGTTCCAGGATGAGGCCGATCGGCAGTCCCGCCAGCTTCAGCGGTTACAGGCCGACAAAGCTTCGAACAGCCTCGCGCGGGCGGCCGGGCAAATGGGCTCAGTCCGTAAAGCAGCCGCCAGCGGCGACCACGCCGCGGCCGATGATCACGCGGCAACCGTGAAGGAAGACCTTGACGACGCCCAGCAGCAATTGGCCGACGCCCGCCGCAAGGCCGAAAGCGATTTGGCCGACGAGCAATTGGCTCGATTGGATGACAATTTGAAGGGACTCGTTGATCGACAACGCCATGCGAACGACGAGACGGCCCGCTTGGAAAAGCTCCGCGCCGATCAGGGGCAATCGACGCGCGCCCAATCGCAGACGCTGCACGACCTATCGCGCGATCAGCGGGGCCTGGCCGATGAGACGGCCCAGTTGGGCGAGAAGTTGGCCGGGGCCGAGGCATTTCAATTCGTCCTCGACGCCGCTTCGCAAGAGATGACCAGCGTAGCCGATCGGTTGCAGGATCGCGACACCGGCTCCGCCACGCAACAATTGGAACAAGATGCGCTCTCGCGGTTAAAACAGTTGGTCGAGGCGATGAAGGAAGATAAGCCTGCCGGCGGCGATCCGCAGGCCGGGACGAGCGGCCAAGGGGGCAGCGGCGACCCAGCCAACAGCCAGCAAGGCAACACGATCCGCACGATGGCCGAACTGCGGTTGATTCGGCAGATGCAAGAGGATGTGAACCGCCGCACGCAGCGGCTCACCGAAGCGGTCGGCGATCGCCACGCCACGGACGATCAGCGTGCCGAGTTTTCACGCTTGGCGAAGGAACAAGGACGGTTGGCCGATTTGATGCTCGGTCTTAGTGGCGGCAAGCAATAGTCACAAGCCGCCGGTCGGTTGCTGCCTTGACATGGAATCGAGTTACGTATGCAAACCACTTCACGACAGATGACGATTTTGGCCGTGATGATCGGGCTGTTGCCGGCCGGTGTCGCGACCGCCGACACCGGCAAAACGAATGCGAACAATTCGCCGGCGCCGGCGAAGAGTTCGCTCGACGATGAATTGCTAAAGAGCCTCGACTCCAATCCGCTCGAAAAGCCCGCCGATCGGCCGAGCCTGCCGGCGAATAAACCGATTGACAAGCCATCGGGCGACACGGTCGAAAAGCCCACCGCCAAGCCACCGGCGAAAAAGTGGAAGTCTTTTGATCGTTTGGAGGAGGAATTGCGGAAGTCGCTCGGCGCCGACGATCTGGGCAGCGCCGGCGAAGATCTCGGCCAGAACCAACTCACGAAGATCATGCGTGAAATGCGCTCGGTCGAACAGCGATTAGCTCAGAGCGATTCGGATCCGACCACGCGGAAGCAGCAGGCGCAAATCGCGTCCGAATTGGCGGCGCTCGTCGATCAGTTGCAACAGCAGCGGGCCGCGCAGTGCAAATCCGGCTCGTGCGATAAGCCCGGCAGCTCCGGCTCGAAACCGGGTCAGCCGAAGCAGGCGGGTGGAAAATCCCCCGCCGCCGGCGCGTCGAACCGGCCGCCCCGCGACAGTTCCAAAGACAAACGCCCCAACCACAGCGATCGGCCCGATCCGCAGGCAACGCACGAATTGCTCGCAAAGATCTTGGATGGCCTATCGCTGCCGGCAAAAGACCGCGATCAAATGCTGCAAGCGTCCCCCGACGAGTTTCTCCCCAATTACGAATTCGCGATCAAGAAATACTTTGAGCGGCTGGTCGAGGAGGAAGGGGCTGGGGACTAGGGGCGAGGGGCGAGGGACTTTGACGCGAAGGACTAACATGCACTTACGATCATTGGACGATTCTGACCGGCGAGCAAGGTGCTCGGGCAAGCTCTCGCCTCTTGCCCCTCGTCCCTCGTCCCTTTCTCCCAGCCGCCGCCGTTTCTTGGCGCAAGCAGCGTTATGGGCGGCCGGATGCTGTGCTCTGCGGCCGGCCCTGAACCTCGCGCGCGATCGGGCGACGGATACGGAGAAATCCGGCGCGGAGATGATCACTCCGAAGACCGCCCAGGCGATCAAGAAGGGGCTCGATTACCTTGCCGCCCGCCAGCATGACGACGGCGCTTTCGGCAGCGGGTACGGCCGCAATGTGGCGGTTTGCGGACTGGCCGGGATGGCGCTGATCGCTTCGGGGAGCACGCCGGATCGAGGCCCATACGGCCAGCAGGTCGATCGCATCCTCGATTTCATTCTTGCCAATACGGCCGAAAGCGGCTTCATCGATGTCCCCTCCGCCGCGAGCCACGGCCCGATGTATGGCCACGGCTTCGCCACGCTCTTTCTCGCTGAATGCTACGGCATGACGCAGCGGGCCGACATCCGCGATAAGCTCACCAAAGCGGTTCAGCTCATCGTCAACACGCAAAACGATGAAGGGGGCTGGCGCTATCAGCCGGTCCGCAGCGAAGCCGATATTTCCGTCACCGTGTGCGAAGTCATGGCGCTGCGTGCGGCCCGCAACGCCGGCCTGTTCGTGCCCCGCGAGACGATGGCCAAGAGCATCCAATATGTCAAGAAATGCCAGAACGAGGACGGCGGTTTCATGTATATGCTCACCGGCACGCCCAGCGCCTTCCCGCGATCCGCCGCCGGAGTCGTGGCGCTCTATAGCGCCGGGATCTACGAAGGGCCGGAGATCGACAAAGGGCTCAACTACTTGATGGCCCAAATCCCCCGCGGCGACGATATCAGCCAGCCGAACAATCATTATTTCTACGGCCACTATTACGCCGTGCAGGCGATGTGGCACGCCGGGGGCGACTATTGGACCCGCTGGTATCCTGCCATTCGCGACTCGATCCTTAAGCTCCAGGCGGACGATGGCTCGTGGTTCGATGCCTATAGTCCCGAATATGGCGCCAGCATGGCGTGCATCATCCTCCAAATGCCGAACAATTATCTGCCGATTTTTCAGCGATGAGGCAGGAAGGGACTGGGGGCTCGGGGCTGGGGACGCGCGAGGCGGAGCATTGAGGTTTTGGCAAAGGTGCAAAGCGATGTCCGCAATTCGGATAATCATAGCCGCAATCGCAGGTTGCATCGTTTCCGTCGCGAGTGCGATTGGCGCGGAATTGCTGCCGTTTTCGGACGCAGTGCTGATCGAGGGCACTCCGTTTCGAGCGCGGTTGCAGTCGTTGAACGCCGACGGAATGGCGACTTGGACGCTGCCGAGCGGTGAGACGAGGAATCTCTCGTTAGCCGATCTTTGCTGGTGGGGCAATTGGGTTGGGACGCCCGCCCAGCCGCAACTGGTGCTGGTCGATGGCTCGGTTATCGTGGCCGATGTGACGAGCCTCAACAAGGAGAAGCTCTCGATCGGTTGGGGACTCGGCGGCGAATTGAAGCTGCCGCTGGAATGGGTCGGCGGAATCATCTTCGCACCGTCGGTCGATCGGCAGGAATCGGATCTGATGAGATTTCGGCTGCGTGGCGACGGCCATCCAGACGTGTCTGCTCACTCCCAACCCGCCTCCCAAAAAGAGAGAGTAGAAAACGCGCCAGACGGCGACCGACTGATCCTGCTTAACGGTGACGAGCTTCAGGGCGAGGTTTTGGCGCTCGATGAAAACGTGATTAAATTCCGCACGCTGGCCGGGGAGGTGAGCATCGGCAGGGAAAAGATCGCCGCGCTCCGGTTCAATCCATCTCTGGCCGCCAAGCCAAATTCAAAGGATGGGCAGATCTGGATTGGCTTTCAAGACGGCTCGCGGCTCTTGGCTTCAACGCTAACAATCGACCGCAGCCAGGCGAAGATCAAGCTACCTGCCGGCATCGAGTTCGACGTCTCAGCAGCCAAGATCAACGCGATCCAGCCGCTCGCCGGCCGGACCAAATATCTTTCCGATCTGAAACCATCAGGCTATCAGCACATTCCATTTCTCGACCTCGCGTGGCCCTATCATGCGGATCGCAACGTCGCCGGCTCGCAGCTTCGCGCCGGTGGAAGGCTCTATCTCAAGGGGCTGGGAATGCACAGCGCGGCTCGGCTGACCTATGATCTAACCAAGCCGTATCGCGCATTCAAGGCCGAGGTGGCCATCGACGATCAAACCGCCGGCCGCGGCAGCGCCCTGTTCCGCGCGTACACGAACGACGGCTCCGGCAAATGGCAGATCAAGTACGAAAGCCCGATCATTCGCGGCGGCGCGGCGCCGGCGCCCATTTCGGTCGATCTCACGGGCGCCAAGCGCCTCAGTCTGCTCGTCGATTTCGCCGACCACGGCGACGAGCAAGCCCACGCAGATTGGCTCAACGCGCGGCTCTTGCCCTGACTCGTACCTCATCGCCGGCGTTGCCATCGTCGGCGGGCGCAATCCTTGCTGTCGCACGGAGGGTGGCATTTGCCGCTGGCGACGACGCTTCTGGGCCTCGCGCTTTTTCTTGCTTGACATCGCCGACGAAATCGTTATGCTGTACTATTACCGTAGTGCAGCAGTGGAGGCGACGATGTTCTTTCAAATCGATCCTCACAATGGTCTGGCCATTTACGATCAGATCGTGCGGCAGATCAAATTCGCCGTGGCCTCGGGCGTATTGAAATCGGGCGAGATGATCCAATCCGTTCGCGAATTGGCCCGCGAGCTGGCCATAAATCCCAACACGATCGCCCGCGCCTACCGGCAACTTCAGGACGACGGAGTCTTGCAACCGGTCCGCGGAACCGGGCTGGAAGTCACCATCGGCGCCGGGGAACGTTGCCGAAGCGAGCGGCTCAAGCTCATCCGCGCCCGCTTGCGCCAAGTGCTCACCGAAGCCAAACAAAGCCGTCTCGATCCGCACGGCCTGCGCGAACTCGTCGAGAAGGAAATGCGCATGATTGAAAGAGAATCAAATTCGGGTTTATGAGGAAGCCAGGAAGGCAGGAGAGGGAGTTGTTCTTTATCCTCCTGCCTTCCTGGTCTCCTCATAAAAACTCGTTCGGTTTCAGCCGGAGGCCGTCGCGCATCTCGTCAGGTGTGCAGTGCAAATCCATATCATCGGAACCTGAACATGGAACCTGTCATTCGGTTGCAAAACGTCACGAAGCGTTACGGTTCGCAAACGGCGCTCGACCGTGTGAACCTCGAAGTATCTCCGGGAGTGGTCTGCGCCTTGCTGGGCGAGAACGGCGCCGGCAAGACCACGGCCATTCGGATACTTCTCGGGCTGACCGACCCCGACGCAGGGCAGGCCACCGTGCTGGGGATCGACAGCACGCGGCACGGCCGGGAAGTTCGCGGCCGCGTGGGCTACGTGCCGGAACGCCCCACGCTTTACGAATGGATGACGGTCAGCGAAATCGGCTGGTTCACCGCCGGCTTCTACGGCAGCGGATTCTTCGAGCGCTATTTGCACCTGGCCGCCGATTATCAACTGCCGCTCAAGCGGAAGATCAAGGGGCTGTCGAAGGGGATGCGGGCCAAGGTTTCGCTCGCGTTGGCCCAGGCGCACGAGCCGGAATTGCTGATTCTCGACGAGCCGACCTCGGGGCTGGATACGCTAGTGCGGCGCGAGTTTCTGGAAGGGATGGTGGATATCGCGGCGGCCGGGCGCACGGTGCTCTTGTCCAGCCATCAGATCGGCGAGGTGGAAAGAGTGGCGGACATCGTAGCGATCCTGCGGGCGGGGAAGCTGCTGTTGGTCGAGCGGCTCGAAAACCTCAAGGACCAGATTCGCGAATTGAACGTCACGCTCGCGGAAAACGCCTCGGACCTGCCGCCGCTCGCCGGCCAAATCCTGTCGCAGCGGAGGCATCGCCAGCAGTGGCAAGTGCTCGTGCGCGGGATGAGCGAAGCGAGCCTAACCGCGCTGCAAGGCCAAAGCGGCGTGGAGGAACTGCGAATCCGCACTCCGAGCTTGGAAGAGATTTTCGTCGCGTACCTGAAGTCTTCGGAACCGACGGCAAGCGGCGCGAGCGCCGCGCAGGAGGTGGTTGCGCCATGAACGCCACAATGTTCCTGCGACTCATGTGGAAAGAATACCGGGCGGTCCGACTCTTCTGGCTATCGGTCATCGTGCTAGTGGGATTAATCCAATGGCTGGCGGTGCTGTTTTCGCAGCAACACGCCGAAACTTTGAAAATCGTCTTCAACTTCGCCCTGGGAGCGCCGGCGTTCTTTGCGATCGGCTGCGCAGGCGCGGCATTTGCCGCGGAGCGTGAAGAGGGGACGTTCGATTTCCTCCGCGCCTCGCCGGTTGCTTCGGTTGACGTGCTGGCCAGCAAATTGACCCTAGTGGCGCTTGCCACGGCGGCCATGTATTTCGCGCTTTTGCCCCTGGCCCAGTTCATTACCGGCGCTCGTCTGCCGGATGTCGTGGAGTGGCGGGGCATGTTGGGGCTGTGGCTGGTCGCGGCTGTGGAAGCGATCGTTTGGGGCACGCTCTTCTCATTGCTCGGCGCGCGGCCGCTCCTGGCGGTCGTGCTGGCGTTGGTCGCGGCTTCGACCTGTGCCCACACATTGGCGTGGACGCAGAGGGAGATGCCGAATCTCACGTTTGAATGGCCGGCTTATCTTCGGGCCGCTCCGTGGCGCGGATTGCTCGCCCTGGTCGTATTGAGCGCGGATGTTTATGTCGGCTTGCGCTGGTTGGACGGAGAGAGCCGACGAAAAAAGAAACGCGCGTCGTCACGTCGGAGAATGACGGCGACCGACTCTACACTGCCGACAGCCCTCACCCCGGCCCTCTCCCAAGGGGAGAGGGAGAAGGACTTGCGGCCGCTGCTTGCAAAGCGGGATTGCAGCGCCATGCTGGGCCATCTGCTCTGGCAGCATTGGCGACAGTCGTGGCGCTTGATGCTGACGATGGGGATCCTCTGCCCACCCTTGTCGTTGCTCGGAATTAGCATGACCGACTCGAATCACCACAGGGCAGTTTGGCCGATTGCAGTTTTTGCAACGCTGATGGGTGCCATGGTTTTCTTACCCGATCAAGAGCAGCGTCGGTATCGTTTCTTCGCCGAGCACAACGTGCCGCCGCGGCTGGTCTGGCTCGCTCGACAAGTCCCCTGGCTCGTCACGTTGTTGATCTCAATTTCGGTGCTGTGCCTTGTGTGGCTGTTCGTTCTCGGCGACGGCAGCGAGTTGTTGCGAGTGATCGAAACCGTCACCAATCGCCAACGATTGGAAAACTATGGCTACTATGGCGGCGACTTACCGCCAGAAGGCTTGGCAATCGCCGTCGCTATTGTCGCCTATGCCGCGGGTCAATGGGTTTCGACCCTCGTGCGAAGTGGCATCATGGCGGGGTTCTTGGCGCTGCTCTTTAGCGGCGTACTTTGCGGCTGGATCACGTTGATGCACGCGATGCAAGTTAGTTTCCTCTGGTCGGTTTGGCCGATTCCGCTAGTTCTGCTCTGGGGCACATGGCTGCGCGCGCCAGATTGAATCGGGGAAAACAAACGCTGGAGCGCCCGAAGCCGGCTGGCGGCTGCCTTGCTAGTCCCCGCCATTCCGCTCTTGATCGCGGTGCCCTTGTATCGAGTTCATCAAGTGCCGATCGTTTCGCCCGGATTCGATCCTGCACCGTATGAAGCAGAAATCAAAGTAAATCTCGCTGCGGGCACTGTCACGGCGGACTTGTATCGCCGGGCGAGTGATTTGATGAGGTCACATCCGCGCTACACCGAAGCCGCGGATTCTGCTTCAAATTGGAATGAACGCGAGTTCTCGCGGCCACCCATTCAAGCCGACCAGCAATGGCTTAGAGACAACTCGGCCGCCCTGGCTCTGCTATTGGAAGCCAGCGAGCGGCCGATTTGCATGTTCGGCGATCCACGGAAAGAAAACAATTGGCCAAATTTCCATGACAACCAGGGCGCACAATGGCCGCCGGACTTAATGCTGGTCAGCGCGCGGCAGTTGGAGGGCGAGGGCAAGCTGGACGCGGCGCTTGACCGCTACTTTGCGACGCTGCAAGTTGCTTCACACTTGGGCGAGGTTGGGGGTAGCGATAGTTTTCCGGAGTTATTCCGCCAATTTGCGTATTGGGGGGCGCAGCCAGGGCAAACGCGCGAGCGGATTGGCGGCGCCCTGAAACGGTTGCAAGCGATCGATCCGCAAATTCTGCGGTTGGACGAATGCATAAAATCGGACTACATCCTTGGCCACCGCATGGCGTTTGGCAATCCAGCGGCGATGTGGAGGATCAATCGCTACTTCGTTGACACGGACGTTCTTTGGCTGAAGTTGATGCCGTGGGAATCGGACCGGGCGGTCCGCGTGCTGAATCTACTGTCGCAAACGGCACTTGAGCGATTGCAAGAGATGCGTTTGGCCCTCGATCGAAGCGCCAAGGGGAACATTGAGTATAGCGACAGCGGAAATATCGAAGGCGCCGTTCGCAACTTCTGTCTAGATCGAAATTATTACGCGATCCCAAATGGATTTTTCGAAACCAGGCTTAAATCCGACTGGGAAAGAGCTGCGAGCAAAAAGGCCGAATGGCTCGAGACAACCGTGCCAGATTTAAGAGGCATGGGCTACGCCGGCTTCGAGGTTGCCAATAATCTAGCGGCGTTCGAAACGCAGCGGCGGGCCGTAATGATCGTTCTGGCGCTGGAATCCTATCGGCTCGATCACGGCGAGCTGCCAAATTCGCTTGGCGAGCTCAAGGGACAATACCTCGCCGCCGTGCCGCTCGATCCATACTCGGGGATGGAATTCCAGTATTTTCGAACTGGATTGCCGGCCCCGGAGACCGAAATCGACAACAATGGATTCCGTCGGGCTCGACACGACGAATTGGGCTGGCCAGGAGGGCCGATTGAATACGGTGTGCCGGCAGTTTGGAGTACGGGGCCTCAATTGGTGCCCGCAACTTATCTTCCCACTCGGCCGGACGGCACCGCTGCGGAAAATCGCGAAAAATCCCAAATTATCGTCGGCTATTCACTCGGCTGGGGCCGAGCTTGGCGCGCCTTATCAAAGTCGGACGCCTGGGAATATGGATATTGGTTTGGTGTTCCCTACAACCGTTCGAAGTGAGAGGACTTGGCAGTTGCTTGTAAAGGTCCGAATTTCTGGCCTTCACAAGTCTGCCCGCTTTCGCATCGTCGGCTGCATTGGAAGCGGGCAAGGACGGCTGGCTGATTCACTCCAATCGCGCGTCGCGGCATGGTGCTATTTTTCGTAAGTCTAGCCTGATTAAGCCGGTTGCGATGGGCGGCAGGCCTCGTTGACGGCCGCTGGCACAGTGATTGCTATCTCATCGGCCGTCAATCGGACTGCGGCACCAAAAACAAGTCGCATAATCGGAGAGCTGAAAGCCACGAATCACCCTTGGATGCCATTCGCGTCCGGTGATCGAGCGACTGCGAGATTGGGCGGGTCGGGCCGGCGGTCGGCTCCCTCGCAGCGACAAACGAAATCTTGGAAACGCGTGTGCGGGTGTGTCGCAAGTTGTGTACGGGAGAGAGTTGGGCGTCTCCCGCTGGGTCGGTGGGTGGGATGGTCTGGCCTGGAGCAACTTGCGACACACCATTTTTCTTTGGCTTTCCCTCGAGCGCCATGCAGTTCGCCACGAGCGCGCAAGGAACTTCGCCACGAGAACTTCGGTCCTTGCCTGGGCCAGAAGGATGCCCCAACGGCTTGGGTGGGTGTTCCGCCTAGCTCACCCAGGCCGGGGCGTTTTTTCGGAAGTCGGAGGTCGGAAGCCAGAAGTCGGCGCGGCGACTTGACCTGTCATCAGATCTCTGACCTCCGACTTCCGACCTCTCACCCAAAGTTCCGAGCGGATTTGTCGGCGGGCGACGACTTCATGCAAACCTCTTGAGCCGCGGCCCCTGCTCGACTACGATCTAAAAGGCAACCCAAGAACCGCCGAAGGAGAAGGGGACAGTCCCCTTTTTTTCCGAAGACTCCACAAAAGGGGACAGTCCCCGGCGGTTCTTGACCCAGGCACGGAGCGTTGCGACCGATGAAGCTGATAATCGCCATCATTCAGCCCAGCCGCCTCGAGGCGGTCAAGGCCGCTCTGACCGAGGTCGAGGTGTTCCGCCTCACCATCATGGACGTGCAAGGCTTCGGCCGCCAGAAGGGGCATACCGAGGTTTATCGCGGGCACGAGATTTCCGTCAATCTGCTACGGAAAGTGCAACTTCAGATCGCGGTGAACGAGGAATTCGTCGAGCCGACGATCAACGCGATCATCAAAGGGGGCCGCACCGGCAAGGCCGGCGAGATCGGCGACGGCAAAATCTTCGTCCTCCCGCTGGAAGACTGCATCCGCATCCGCACCGGCGAACGGGGCGGCGAAGCGATTTAGAAAAAGGGGACATTCTACTTTTTAGCTTTGCGGCTCGACTTGCTACGGGCCGTCGCGTAAAAAGTAGAATGTCCCCTTTTTTCTACCGCGAGCGCAGCGAGGTTAGCACGCCCTGCAATCGGGCAACGACTTGCGAATCGATGAGATGCTTCGTCGCCAGCGGCTTGATTTCTTCCAGACGCTTGTCGAGCCAGGCTGCCGCGGCCGCATCGGAGGCCGCGGTTGGGAGGGCCGCTCGGCGGTCGTCGATCGATTTCAGAAATGATTCCGAGGTCTTCAGAGTTTTCAGCGTTCCGAGCGTCCGCTCTGCCTCATCAAGGTCGCCGCGAACGAGCTGCCGCTGGAAACGGGCTTCGAGGACCGTTTGTTGGGCCACGAGGTCGATCAGTTCTTCGCCGAGCCGGGCCACCAACTCGCCGGTCTCCAGCCGCCGCCCATTGTCTTGCACCTCGACGACGACGCGCTTTTCGACTCCCGGGGCCAGCGGAAACCGGGCTAACAATTCGCCCCCGCTGCGGACCGACACCATTTCCAATTCAATTCCACTCGCCGCTTCGATCTTGATTGCTCCTCGTTCGTCGGTGCGGCCGAGCGGATGGGGCGTCTTCTCGATCGGACTCTGCCCGAAGACTTCCAAGTCCTCGAGCGGGATTCCGTCCGGCCCGCGAGCTTTGATCATGAGTTCCGTCGACGAATTCGTGGGAGCGGCCGTGCGGATTCCCAGATACTCGGTTCGCCCGTCGTATTTGAGTTCCAACGGGTCCTCGACACCTGTGAACAGCCGGCACTTTGCCGTCGCGCCGGTCACATCTTCGACATTCAGCAACGTCCAAGCCACCGGGAAGACACCGTCGCCGAGGGTGCGCCCGTTTCTGTCGAAATGCCGGGTGATCGGCCGCAGGGCCATTCCCGGAGAGACCAGCTCGAGCCGCCGCATGGCCGGCGGCAAGTCGCCGCCGCGGACGCGAGCGGTCACGGTCCCCTGCTCGGAAATCTCGTCGATTCGCACGAGCGGCCGAAACGCTTTCCACAACGCCCGCAATGCCTCTTGGGCGAAGTCGCTTCCCGGCCGCGGCACTTCGACATACGCCGGCCCCCAAATCCTTGTGCGCACGTCGAACTCGCGGACTTGAAATTGATGCCGTCCACTCCCGGGTGATAGAATCCCAAGCAGCATCACCTTGTCGTGGTCGAGCGCCGCTTGCGGGATCGAGTCCGTTGCAACGCTTTCGATCTCGCTGGCAGTATTCCATTTCAGTTCGGGCGGCGCGTCGACGACTTTTAACTGCCAGAGGCCGCCGATCAGCGATTGCGACTGACTCCGGATCTCGGTCAACAGGTTCGCCCGCCGGTCCGTTCTCCATTCGGGGGCCGGATCGAGTAATACGTAGACCAGAATCCGATACGGCGAATTCTCCCAACTCACCGGTCGCGCTGTCGCTGAAGCCGTTGACTCGGTAGCCGGCGGCGACGTTGCAGTCGCATCGGACGCAGAAACGATCCGCGCGCCAAATAGCACACAACTGAGTAATGCCGCCGAGCACGCGGCACGAACGGTTAGTACACCTAATAAACGCGGCCGGGCAAACAGTCTTCGGCCTGAAAGGCCGGCGTAGCCCAGCCCGGGGTGCAGCGACGTTCTCCACAAGGAGAATTGAGCGGAACCCTGGGACAGCCACCCTCCCTCGCGGGCTCGCGGCCTGAAAGGCCGCCGGAGAGAACGCACCCCAACGGCGCGCTTGGTGAGATTGATGGCGGAGTTCCATCGCCCTTTCAGGGCTAGGAGCGCTTTGGGGATCGCAAACCCAGGGTTTCGTTCGCCCGTCCTAACGGACGATCTCACTTCACCCTGGGCTGGGCTCCGGCGGTCTTTCAGACCTAATCTGATTCTGCTCATTCGTTGGATCCCGCCGTGGTCAGGCTCCACTGCTCGATATTCTGATACAGCGTAAGGGGACGCCCGCCGATACCTTCTAATCCACGCTGGTACGCCGCGTAGTTGCTCAGTCGCCAGAGCGGAATCGCGAGCGCTTGCTCGCGGATTATTTCCTCGAGTTGCCCAGTGCGCTCGCCCGCTCGGTCCGGTCGGGCGGCGAGAGCGTCTCGGAGTCGCCGCTCGACGAGTGGACCGGCGTCGCCCCCCAGCCCTCGCCGACCGATGAGCCGGGGCAATTCGGCGAGCGGATCCAGCGGCGTCCATTCGACGTAAATCAAATCCGCATCGCTCGAACCAGCAGACATATCGCCGGCGGACATCTCTTTGAGTTTCAGCGACATGCCGGCCGCCCTCAATTCCTGGCCGATCGCCTGACACGCCAGTCGAGCTACTTCGTCGGCTGGATGCGCCAAAGTCAGCTCGGTGGAAGGAATCGCCGTTCGGTCGCCGCTCCCATGAGCGCTCTCAGTGAATTGCGCAAGCGAGAGTCCGGCCAGCAGCTTGGCCGCGCCCGGATCGAAACGAAGCTCGGCCGATCCGTCAGCGGCGGCGGACCCAGGTCCTGCGATCAGCCGGTCGGTCAGTTCGCAGCCAGCCTGCAACTTTCCGCGCGAAAGCTGGTCGATGAGAATTCCCGACCGGTCCATCGCATGCGCAACCGCGCGACGAAAGGTCGGATCGTTCATCAGTGGTCGCCGCAGGTTCGGCACCAGGACGTGCAGGCTCGTTACCATGTATGGCTGAACGACGAAACGTTCGGAGTTTGCCAGCGCGGCCGCATCCCAGGGACCGATTCGATCCACGGCGGTGATTTCGCCGCGCCGCAGCGCGCGTAGGGCCGAGGCCACGTCGGGAAAGCGCCGCTCGACGATCTGCTTCGGCTGCTTTCCTCCGGCGGCGAAATAGCCCTCGACCGCGGCAAAACGAATCTCGTTGGAGTTCGCCGATTCCACTCGATACGGACCATGAGCGTTCGCGCCAGCGTCGGTTGGCTCAGAGCCTATCCGAGAACCGCCCGCGGAGAGGGGGACAGTCCCCTTTTGTTCCGAGGACTCCGCAAAAGGGGACAGTCCCCGGCGGATCTCGGATTGGCTCTTAGCATGGGCGTTCGATTCGAACAGCAATCGACGGTCGCGTCGCCCTTCCCAAGAGTCGGTCGCCGCGATGCCGGGAGGCGGAAGCGACGTCACTCCAACGACCACTTCCGGATATTGGCTTTGGATCGCCTGGACGAGTTCTTTTCCCCCGGCGACTTCCGGCCATGCGGAGAGCGCTTGCCGCATGGTTCGGCTGGCCTCGGAGAATTGCCTGGCCGCGACCTGTTCCCGCGCTTTGGCCACGAGCGCGGCAGCTTTGCCGTGTAGTTTCTCATCCCAAGTCGCCGCCAAAGGCTGAGCGCGGTCCTTGAGGCGATCGGTCGCTTCGCGCAGCAGACCCCGCGCGGCGGTATAGTCTTCCTCCGCAAACCGGCGATCGATCAGCTTTGCCAACAGCCGCAGAATGCCGGTCGAGGCTCCGGAAAACTCTGGAACGCGGGAATGCAGCTCCCACAATAGGGCCAGCGCCTCTTCGTATTTCTCTTGCTGGAAGGCTTCTTTTGTCCCGGCCATGAGGAACTTGTTATACGACTCAGCCAGTCCGGCCATCGTCGGAAAGCGATGCTCGAGAAACTCGTAGAACGGGTAGGCATCGTCAAGCTTCTTGGACTCGACAAGCGCTTCCGCCTCATCGAGAACTCGCTGTTCGAACAACTTGACCTCGACGACATGCTCCCAAGCGACCTTGTAGACCTTTCGCGGCCGATCCAAGAGATGAATCTCCAATTCGTCGCTGGGATCCGGCTTGGCGGGAATTAAGCGTCCGGGAAGATCGAGCAGGCGAACCTTCAATTCGACGTTCCGATTGGCCGCGTCGAGCTTGATCGTGTCGTAGGGCTGTTGTTGATAAAAGGGTGCGTCGTCGGCTCGCGCGAATGGAATGCTGAGCGATGCGAACCAGATCGCCAGAACCGACGGCGTGACGAGAAGCCGCCCGGGGCAAAGGATGAATTGGATGCAGTGCCGCTTCATGGAAATGCAATGAATAAGAGACTACCATCGGCGGCGACAACCACGAGGCGTTTGTCAAACAGCGTCGGCCCGCTCGCCAGCGGTTGGCCAACGTCGAGTTTACCTTTTTCGACACCAGTCTCGCGATCGACTCGCCAAATCGTGCCGGTCGCCGACGCTAGGACTAGTTCGCTGCCGCGCACGAGTGGCTCGCCTATCGGCGGACCATCGGGAAGCGACTTTTTCCAGCGCAATTCGCCTTTGGCGTCGGAACAAAGCAATTCCCGATCTGTGGCCGAAAGTACGGTATCGCCGTCGTGAATCGGTCCCCAGAGTGCGCGGACGCCCAGCGGCCAGCTCTTCGCCGACATCGGAACTTCCGGTGGCACGGGCGCTTCGAGCAATGACGGCGGCGCCGAATCGGACGCGATTAGCGAGGCCATGTGCAACACTTGTGGGTTCGAGGGAACGGTCGCGAGGTCGATTTCGCCAATCAACGGATGGCTCACGCGCAAAGCCTTCCCATCGGCCTCGACCAGCGGAGGATTCATCAGCCGGGCGCCAAGCGCCGTCTCCCACTTCGATTCGCCGGTCTGCGGATCAAGCGCCGTCACCCAAACGCCCGGCAGATCGTGGCGCGTTCTGGCGACGATCAAGAGATTCCCGCCGAGCGCGGGAGATTGAATGATCGGGTCTCCGGCAAACCGCTGCCAAACAAGACGCGGCGCGCCTCCGCCGGCCGCGAGTTCGTAGTTCGCAATCCCATTTCCGCCGAGCCAAATCCGGCTGCCTTGGGCCGTAAGAAACCGCGGCTGCGGTGGGCCGTCAGCCGGCGGCAATTCGGCGATCTTGGAGAGCGGGCCATTCGCGGCGCCGCTGGTCGCGAGCGCGGCCAGCGCGCCCCGGTCGGTTGCCACAATCAGTCGGCCGGCTTCGACAATCGGCGGCACATTCACCTGACCCGGGAGCGAGATTGATTGCAGCGATTTGATCTCGCCCGCCGCACCGCCGAGCGCGAAAATCCGCAGAACGCTGTTTTCCCAATCTTCGCGCTGGATCACCGCCAGGCTGTCCGCGATCCATACCGGGGCAATGGCCATCGAGTTCGCCTCGTCAGTGAACTTCTCCGCGGCTCTCGGATGGAGGTCTTTCGCGGCCAGAATGAAAAGGTTGCCACGATGCGACACGAGCGCGATCTTTCTTCCGTCGGCCGAGACGGCTGGCGGGGAGCGGAATCGTTCAGCGAATTCGGCCGACCGCAGGATGGCGCCCGACTCCAAATCGAGCGCGACTAGCCGCCCCGACTGGGTTGTAGCGAACACGCTGCCGCCCGAGATCACGGGCGGTCCGGCGAGCGGTCCGCCGATTGGCTGTCGCCAGCGAAGTTTTGCCGCGCTAGCGCTCACCCGCGCGATTTCTTGATGCACGGCGTCGACGACGATGAAGTTCTCGCCTTTCGAGGAATCGATCGTCAAGGGCAAGTTGCTGTCATATCCGAGAAACCGCCGGCCGAGCAGCGTCCCGTCGGCCTTGCCCAACCAGTGCGCGGTTCCCTCGCTGAAAATCGCCACTGCCGCTCCGTCAGCGCCGCCGGCGGGCTGCGCCACGGCCAGCGAGCCCGACGCCAATTTGTCGTTACGTGCCGCGTACACGATCGTCGAAACGACCGGGGTCGCGCGCGGCTCCGTCTGGGCTTGGTGCTGCTCGCGATCGACTCTGGTGAACTTCGCTTCGCCTTCGACTAATTCCTGATCGAGCGACTCGACCATCGCGTCGGACCGCAGCTCGGGGAAACCTTCGCAGAGCTGGTCGCGGCGGGCAAACGCGGCCGCAATCCGACCGGCGGCAATCGACGAACGGATCTCCGCGGCGGCATTTTCGAGTTCGGTGTCGCGATCGACCGCCCGAGCGAGCCCGGCGATGTCGTCCGCCGTCGCTTGCAGGAGTGCCCACGGCTTCTGCGAGTCGGGCGTGTAGCGTGGATCCTTGGCCAGCGTCAATCCCTCAAGGGCCGCTTGCGCCTGTCGGCGGCGCTGATCGAGCGGACCTTTGGCGCCGTCCTTGGCTTGCCTTGCCAGACCCGCCACCAACTGCGAGAGGATCTTGCCGATAGCATCGCGCACTTTGGCGAAATCCGGCAGTTCGACGATCCTGGGCAAAATGTCGCGGGCCACGGCCAACGCCTGCTCCCAGTTGGTCTTCGCCGCGACGGTCTGCCGCAGCCGGGCGGTCTCGCGATAAACCAGGGCGGTCCCCGAGCGGGGATGATTCGGAAACGAATCTAGAAACGCATTGAGCCTGTTGATCGCATCACGATCCATTCCGGCGGCGAAATCCTTCTCGGCGAGAAGCCACTCTGTGTCGCCATTGGTGTGGAGGACCGCGATCAGCGCGGTGGCAGTCACGAACAAGAGAACGCCACTGACGCTTGCAGCCATCCAGATTCTATGGGGCGCTTTCGAGCGTCGTCTGCCGGCCAGCGCGACCGAACTGCTTTGCGACTCCGAACGTGACTCACCCTCCGCCAATAAATCATCCAGGAACGCAT
>DASZFO010000124.1 GCA_035939775.1 Pirellulales bacterium
CGGGTGGGAGCGCTCCACGACGGGCTGCGGGCGATCGAAGACGGCCTGAAGCCGGGCGAGCGGGTGATCGTCACCGGCCTGCAACTGGTTCGGCCGGGCATCACCGTCGAGCCGAAGCTCGTGGACATGCCGAACGGAAGTCAGAGGTCAGAGGTCAGATGATTTTCGCTGGATTACCGGCGAGACGCTGCACTGACGGGCGGGTACCACTAACAGGAGATTATCATGCTGGCACGCTTCTTCATCGACCGCCCCGTCCTGGCTTGGGTGATCTCGATCGTCATCATCCTGCTCGGGGGCATCTCCGCCGTTCTGCTGCCGATCGCCGAGTATCCGGAGATTACGCCTCCGAATGTTCAGGTGACGGCCACGTACCCTGGCGCAGTCGCGCAGGTTGTTGCCGACACGGTGGCCGCGCCGATCGAGCAGCAGGTCGTTGGAGTCGAGGGCATGCTCTACATGTCGTCCCAGAGCAACAACGACGGCTCGTACACCCTGGATGTGACGTTCGCGCTGGGGACCGATGTCAATATGGCGCAGGTGTTGGTGCAGAACCGCGTCGCCATCGCCGAGCCGACGCTCCCGGACGTGGTTCGAGCCATCGGCGTGACTGTCAAGAAGCGGTCTCCGGACATCCTTCTGGCAGTCGGACTCTATTCGGAGATCAACCCGGAGACCGGACGTCCTTATTACGACCAGCTCTATATGAGCAATTACGCCACCATCCAGCTCAAGGATGCGCTGGCGCGGGTGGAGGGCGTTGGCGACGTTCTCATATTCGGCCAGCAGGACTACAGCATGCGCATCTGGCTCGACCCGGACAAGCTCCAGTCGAGGAACCTGACGGCCGACGACGTGATCCGCGTCTTGCGCGAGCAGAACGTGCAGGTGGCGGCCGGACAGATCGGCCAGCCGCCGGTCCCTCGCGGTCAGGACTTCCAGTATACCGTGAGCACTCTCGGTCGGCTTGTCGAGGCCGACCAGTTCGCCGACATCGTCCTCAAGACCGGCGCCGATGGGGAGGTCACCTATCTGAAGGACGTCGCCCGGACCGAGTTGGGCGCCCGGAGCCAGGACACGTTGCTGCGATGGGACGGCAAGCAGTCGGCGGGCATTGGCATCTTTCAGTTGCCCGGCTCGAACGCGCTGGACACGGGCGATCGAATCAAGGCCAAGATGCGAGAACTGGGAACCCGCTTCCCCAAGGGGCTCGGCTATGCCATCGTTTACGACACCACGCCGTTCATTCGCGAATCCGTGAACGAGGTGCTCCGCACGCTGCGCGACGCGGTCATCCTAGTGGCCATCGTCATCCTATTGTTCCTACAAGATTGGAGAGCACTGCTCTTGCCCGTCATCGACGTGGCCGTGTCGCTAGTCGGCACCTTCGCCGTCATGAAGCTGATGGGGTTCTCGCTGAACAACCTGACATTGTTCGGGTTAGTTCTTGCGATTGGCATCGTCGTCGACGACGCCATCGTCGTTCTGGAGAACATCGAGCGCTGGCTGGATAAGGGCCTACCGGTGCGCGAGGCCACGATCCGGGCGATGAACGAAATCACCGGGCCGATCCTCGCCATCACGTTAGTGCTCAGCTCGGTGCTCCTGCCCAGCGCATTTCTTGGCGGTCTCACCGGCCAGTTCTTTCGCCAGTTCGCCCTGACCATCTCGGTGTCGATGCTCATCTCCGCCATAAACGCCATGACCATGACGCCGGCTCGGGCGGCCTGGATTTTCGGTGGACGAAAGCCCGTCAAGGCTGTGGGACAAACTGTCCAGCCTGACTCTTCGAAGCGTCAGGCTGGAAGGTTTGACATACAGGGCAAGGAGGCTCTGCCGTGGTGGAGCTTCGCCCTATTCGGCGGATTGGCAACCGTCTGGCTACTGGCGCCGAATCTTGGCGCTTGGCTCGGCCTGCCGATTGGCGCAGAGGGCAGTGAGCCAGCGCCCGGCGGCCCGCTAGCAACGCTGCGATCATTGGGGGTGTATTTCGTCCTGTTCTTACCCGGCGCCGTCGCCGGAGGGGTGCTTGGCAGGCTCATAATCCGGCCGGTCAACTGGGCCTTGGACCGCTTTTTCCGGGGCTTCAACTGGGTATTCGAGCGGGTGACACAAGCTTACGGCAAGACGGTGGGCTGGTTCCTCCGCCTCAGCGCGATCGTGCTGCTAGTCTACGTCGGCCTGATCGGCATGACCGGTTTCGGCTTCGCTCGTGTCCCCGGCGGCTTCGTCCCTAATCAGGACAAGGGTTACCTGCTGGCCAACATCCAATTGCCCGATTCGGCCTCACTGGAGCGCACAACCGAAGTGACGCAGGCGGTCGAAAGGATTGCCCTCGAAGTGCCCGGAGTTGCACATACGGTGGCCATCCCGGGGCAGTCGTTCGTCCTCAACGCGCTCAGCTCGAATTACGGTTCGATGTTCATCATCCTCAAACCGTTCCCCGAACGCCGCGCCGCGGAGTTATCCGGCGAGGCCATCCTCAGCCATCTCCGCGGAAGGCTGCAGAGGGAAGTTCCGGAGGCACGCGTATTGGTCTTTGGGGCGCCGGCGGTGCAGGGTCTCGGCAACGCCGGCGGTTTCAAGCTGATGGTGGAGGCCACCGGCGACGTGAACTTCGACGCGCTCCAGGGCCAAGCGGACAATCTGGCCGCCAAGGGGAACCAACAGCCCGGCCTCGTCGGCCTGTTCAACGGCTTCCGCTCCAGAACGCCTCAGCTCTACGCCGACATCGATCGGACTAAGGTCAAGACGATGGGGGTGCAACTGACCGACGTCTTCGACGCGCTGCAAGCGTATTTGGGCAGCTATTACGTCAACGACTTCAACCGTTTCGGTCGCACCTGGCAGGTCAATATCCAGGCCGACGCCTCATTTCGCGAGGACGCGGACACCGTCCGGCAGCTCAAGATCCGAAATGCCGACGGCGACATGGTGCCACTGGGGGCGGTGGCCGACGTGCGTGACTCCGCCGGGCCAGTGCAGATCACTCGATACAACATGTTCCCCGCGGCGGCGATCAATGGCGCTTCGTTGCCCGGGATGAGCACCGGCGATGTGCTGGCGACGATGGAGAAGTTGTCGCAAGAGCTGCCGCGCAACATGACCACCGAGTGGAGCGAGTTGAGTTACTTGCAAAAGCAGTCCAGCAAGATCGAGCAGTTCCGGGACCTGCAGCAGAACCCGTTCAGCGCCTTCGCTCTGGGAGTCGTGCTCGTGTTCTTTGTGCTCGCCGGCTTATACGAGAGTTGGTCGCTGCCATGGGCGGTGATCTTGGTCGTGCCGATGTGTCTGCTGAGCGCACTGGCGGGCATCGCCCTGGCGGGGATGGATGTGAACATCTTCGTGCAGGTTGGGTTCGTGGTGCTGGTCGGACTGGCAGCCAAGAACGCCATCCTCATCGTCGAGTTCGCCCGCGACCGGCAGCAGGAGGGTGCATCCCGATTCGACGCCGCCGTGGAGGCCGGCCGGGTGCGGCTGCGGCCGATCTTGATGACATCGTTCGCGTTTATCCTCGGCGTATTTCCGCTGGTGATCGCTCAGGGGGCCGGCGCCGAAATGCGCCGCACGCTGGGCACGGCGGTCTTCGCCGGCATGGTCGGGGTGACCTTGTTCGGCATCTTTCTGACGCCGGTGTTTTACTATGTCGTCCGCCGGTTCAGCGGCTTGCGACAGGAGCCGCTACTGTCCGCCGGGCAAGGAGACGCGCCGCCGAGGGCCGGGGGGTGATTGTCCCGAGCGGCGGCAACGAACGCGCCTAGCGTCACGGCAATTTCGACGGCTCAACGGCTCGAGCCGCCAATGCTATTGGGAAGTGTGGGCCGCTGAGAATGCGGCTGGCAGGCAAGCGCGCGCAGGCATTCTTCCATTGATTGCCGATCGTGCCGTCAGCGAATTGCCAGATGAATAGCCAGTGCTGAAACGAACCGATCAGCAGGATAACATGAAACGTTTCGTGGGCGTGAATCACGCCGGGAATGAGGGTTGGCCAGCCGAATTCCTGACATAAGGCGGCGAGCGAGGTCATCGCACTGCCGGCCAACAGGGGCCAGATAAACGCAAATCCGTAACGCCGCCAGAGATCGATCATCGCCACGATGCCGGACCATCCGAGGCCAAGATAAAGTCCGAGCCGCAGTCCCTCGCCGACGTCGATTGCGAAAAACGTCGTGAATAGAATGCCCGCGACGGCAGCAGTCCAAACCGCGATCAACAACGCCCGGCGCAATCGACCTTGATACAGCAGGCCATAAACCGGAGTGAAGGTGCCGGCAATCAACAGGTAGACCGCGGCGTGGTCGAGCTTTCCCATCAATTGATGTGCCGCGCTGCCGCGAATCATCATGTGATAAAGACCGCTCATCGAAAACTGGAAGACATTCGCCGCAACGTAGACACTCAACAGCGTCACGCGGAGTCTGCCTCCCGAACCATGGCGCAGCAGAATAAGGCCCAGCACCACGAACAACGCCGCCCCGCAGAGATGGCTAATCGCGGCAAACGGCTCGTAAAAGCCCGGCAGATGATAGAGTTGCAGGAGGCTGCTCGATGCGGCGGTCGTAACCGTTGACAACATGCTTTGTCGATTCGCTGAGTTCCGTCGGCGCCTGGGATGCACGCATAGCACGTCCGTGCTTGGGCGAGGAAGTCTACCCGCGGACTGCAAGGGCGTCGAGGTGAGAGTGCGAGAGATGATCGGTCCGTTGGTTCCGCGTCAGGCCTTCTTCTTGCGGAACAGCGAGTGCAACTTGCACGCACATTGCGGGTGCACGCCGGACAGGGAGTACGTCCGCTCGCCGCAGACCGGACAAATCGACCGCTCTTCCGGTGGCAGCAATGGCGGCGGTTTCCGATTCTTTGGCGTTTTATGGTCGGTCATGACGGAACTTGGAGCACGTTGGTAGCGAGGACATTGCCCTTCCGCCCACCTTCACCGTTCCGGTTCTACGGGTGTCGCCATCGCTCCCAGAGTTCCGCGTAGGAGTTTGCATCGCGAATTCCGGCCAGCAGAGCGTCTCGGGTGCCCTCGGCGGCGTGCTGGTCGTCGCGCACGGCGATCGTCTTTTCGCCGGCGAGCACGTACAACGCCTCAAGATTTTCGTTCCGCCCGAATTTTTCCACGATCGCCTTTTTGACGGCTGTCGCGGCGTAATCAATGTCTCGCGCCATGCTTATCCAATCTGTCAACAGACTTTCATTCCTCTGCCGTCACTGGGAGCCGAACTTCGTAGCGCGTCATGCGGTTGACCTTTTGCGGCAATTCTTTAACCAGGCATTCTCGCCGGCATTCGGCGATGCTCATTGAATAGGGAATCCAGGCCCCTTTTTCATATTCGAACGTGCCCTTGGCTTCATCTTCGAGCACGATGAAAGCCTTTCCATACACGACCGGCGCCTTCTTCTCGTACACGGCCCGCGGCTCGCTCGGCGGCGCTGCCCGCGATGGCCGCACGGGCCGCCTGTTGCGCTGGTTGTGGAAGCGATGTTTCTGAGCCATAAGTGGTTCCTCCATCAACTCATCGAAAAAGAGGCCGCGACCTAACAGACTTCCGAGAGGTTCGGAAGGGCAAACATGGCGGCCGGCCAAGCAGGCAAGGCGAAAGAGGCGCCGCGGGCGACAAAAGAGCTACGCCACGGACCGCGTCGTCAAACCGACTGCGTTTCATTGTACCAGCCCCGCTGGCGAAAGATAGGGCGATTCGGACCTGCGCCATCTCCGCAAAACCGCCGGGTCGCACGTCCGCCGTGGCGGAGACAGTCCCGTTCGCCCTGGATGTTTTGCGAGGGGTTCTTACGGCTTGCGACGATGTCGAAAAACTCGGGTTGACGCGGCTTGGTGAGTAAGCATAAACTCACCGCCGCAACGACGCGAGCAAGCTATGAAGACCATCGTCAAACCGAAATCGACGAGCCGAGCGGCAACCCGATCCGCGGCAAAGCTCACCAGCGAAGAGCGCCGCGCCGCGATCGTCGTGGCCGTGCGGCAGGTATTTGCCGAGAAGGGGTTTCACGGCACCACCACCCGCGAATTGGCTGTCGACGCGGGAGTCTCCGAAGCCTTGCTCTTCAAGCATTTTCCAAATAAAGAGGCCCTCTACGCGGCGATGCAGATCTCGTGCAGCCAGCAGTTGGGGGAATTAGTGATGCAGCGGCTCGAGGCCCTCGAGCCATCGGCTTCGACGCTCGTGATCCTGATTCACTTGTTGGTATCGCACATGCTGTCGGTGAAGGCACCGGGTGAGGACGACACATCGATCCAAGTTCGGTTGATGCTGCACAGCATCTTGGAGGACGGGGAGTTTGCCCGGCTCAGACTCCAGAAGCTAGCGTCTTGCTGGATTCCGAAGATTGAAGAATGCTTGCAAGCGGCGATCGCCGCCGAGGAGGCAGTGGTAGGCCCGGTGCGGCCGAACGTGCGCGGTTGGTTCGTGCACCAATTGGCGGCCGGCGTGAAGATCCATCTGCTGCCGACCGTGCAGGTCGTCGATTATGGCCTTTCGCGCGAACAACTGGCCGAACAGGTTGTCTGGTTCGCGCTGCGCGGCATCGGGCTGACCGACGCGGCGATCAAGCGCTATTACAACCCGGCGGCCCTAGCATTGTTTGCCGGATGATTTTTTTGACCCAACGGTGAGTGAGTGCAAACTAAACGGCGGGAGACAATTTGCAGCCTATCCAAGAACCGCCGGGGACTGTCCCCTTTTGTGGAGCGGGCACCATCGTCCGATGGTCGGGAACAAAAGGGGACTGTCCCCTTCTCCGCAGGCGGTTCTTGGATAGGCTCGTAGAGAGACCCAAGGAGGGACAGTCATGCTCGTACTTAGTCGCAAAGTCGGTGAACAGATCGTCATGCCCGATCAAGAGGTGGTCGTTACGGTCGTGGCGATCCAAGGAAATCGAGTCCGGATCGGAATTACCGCCCCGTCGGGCGTGAGTGTCTTTCGAGAGGAGATCTGCCCAGCGGCGAGCGCCAACATGGGCTGCGCGGTCCAAACCGCGCCACTTCAGGAGTCTTAACCGGCGTCCTACCAAGCGGCTTCGAGACCCAGCGAGGGGCCGTCGAGGCTGATGCCGCCGTTGTGGCTGAAGCCGCCGAGCTGCCGTGGGCCGAGGGCCAGGCCGGCGAGGAAGTAGTTGCTCCAACCGCCGCGAATCCAGAGGTGCTGCGTGAGTTGGTAGCGCCCGATGATCGAGATTTCGAAGACTCCGGCGACGCCCGTGCTGGAATTCCTCTGATTGATGGGCACGAAGCCCGGCGGATTGCCGCTGATCGCGCCGCTCGAATTCAAGTTCGAATAGCTTTCACTATTGAAGTTGGCAAAGATGCCGGCCTTCAATTCGCTGTTCAATTGGAACCGCCGCCAATCGCGGATGATTTGGAATCCGACTTGCGGGCCGAGTAGATTGTTGGCCGTCTTGATGTCGATGTTCTCGAAATCTCCGGTGGCCGTGTCGGCGCCGCTGAGGTTGAATTTGTCGGAGACCTGCACGTAGCGCAGGCCCCACAGTCCGGCGACCGACCAGGTCATGCCGCCGCTGCCGCCGAAGCGCTCGTTAATTTCGACATTATTCAGGCGGCTGCCGTAGGTGTAGCCGAGGCTATTGTCGAAGCCGCCGATCAGCCCGTCGGTTTGGGTCCAGGGGGAAAACGCCAGGACGCTGTCGCCGATGGGATCGCCATTGATCGTGCGGCCGACGGACCATTGCTGGAGGCCGAAATAGGTCAGCTCGATGGCATCGCGATCGTTGATGCGATAGCCAAGCTGGAATTTGACGCCCGTGGCCAGTGGAAACAGCTCATCGCCACTGGTGAGTTGGTCGACAACGAAGCTGGGACCGCCGTTGTTGGTCACCGTTTGGCCCAGAATTACATCGCGGTCGTCGGAGCGTTCGAGCCACAGCGCTTCGGCGCTCACCATCCAGTGCGGCGCGTCGGCCGGTAGGCAGATCGTCGAATCCGGCGCGGCTTCTTGCGGCTGCACATAAGCCGGTGGCGGGGCGTACACGGGTTGGCCATAAACCGGCGGGCCGTAGACCGGCGGCTGCACATAGACGGGTTGCTGTGGATAGGTCGGCGGCGTTTGGTAGACTGGCCCTATCGGCGGCGCGGCGGCCGGGCCTTGCGAGATCGGCGGCGCAGCCGGCTGGGTCGTGCCGGGATAAGGCACCGGCGGCATGTTGGCAGGCGAAGCTGGCGCGGCGACCGGCACGGGATCCGGCGGCGGCAGCGAACCGCCGCCTTGCGCCCAGCTAATTGCTGGGATCAAGAGACCGATCGCGACGAACGTCAGGTGGAAAGCGCGGGAATTCGCAGGCATGGGGCGGCAATTGAAGCAAAAACTGCCGCTCGAATCAATGCAGATTTATGCTTCATTGCTGCGCAAGCTGCTGCCGCGCCGCTCGCAGGCCGGCGGAAAGGATCGCGTCACTGCTGTTGCCGCCGGCAATAGTGGCGACCTCGCCGGTGATCGGCTTGGCCGTTTGACGCACCACGATGTCCGGCAGCACGCCGACGTGGACGAACGGCAGGCCGTTTGGCGAGTAGAATTTCGCCGTCGTCAGGCGGATGCCCGCGCCCGCGATATTGAGAGGGAATATGCCTTGTACCGAGCCTTTGCCGTAACTTTTCACCCCGACGATCACGCCCCGATGATGATCGCGGATCGCGCCGGCGAAGATCTCGCTGGCGCTGGCGCTATCGCCGTCGATCAGCACCACCAGCGGCATCCGCCAGGCGCCGGCCGCGCGGGCCGTGTACACATAGTTCTCTTGCGGGCTGCGTCCCTTCGTGGAAACGATGTTTCCTTGGTCGATGAATTTATCTCCCACGTCAACGGCGGCGGTCAACAGCCCACCCGGATTCCCTCGGAGATCCATCACCAGGCTCTTCATCCCCTGGCGATAGAGCTTCCAGAGGGCCGCGTCCATGTCGCGGCTGGTGGTTTTTTGGAAGCAAGTGAGCTTGAGGTAACCGATTCCCGATTCTTGATCGAGCATCTTCACGTCATCGACGCTGGGCACGTCGACGTGCTCGCGGCGGACGACGACGCGGCGTGCCGGTTCGCCGCCGCTGACATCCAGCAGCTCGACCGAAGAGCCCTCCTCGCCCTGCAAAAGTTCGGCGGCTTGATCCGTGGTTAGTTCGCGGGTCGATTTGCCGGCCACCGCGGTCAGCCGATCGCCGGCCTTGATGCCGGCCCGTTCCGCCGGGCTGCCGTGGATCACGTTGACGATCAAGAGCGCGTTTTCAGCCGCCTTCAGCTCGACTCCGAGGCCCACGAAGTTGCCTTCGATTTGCGAATAGAGGTCATTCAGTTGGTCGGCGGTGAGAAAGGTGGTGTACTCGTCTAATCCGCCCGCGGCGCCGGCCGTGTATTCGAGAATCACTGACGTCGGGCTGAGGCCGAGTTCCGCGCGAGCCAGATGAGCGGCCGAGGCGACTACGTCGCGCAGCTCGTCGCGGTCGCGGACCGCATGGTTGTCGGTCAGGTTGTGCAACCTGCGGCGGAAATCATTGACCGTCTCGGACGGAACCTGAATCGGATTGCTGGAAGCGAACGTCGGCTCGTTCAAGGCGATGTCGAGATCGAGCGTCCCCCGGTCGAGCAGGTGCTTCCAATCGGGTTCTTGAACGTAGTGCGCGTAAACCTTCGACAGCACTTCGGCATAGAGGTCGAGCGCTTGGGCCTCGTCGAGCTGAGCGATGCTGCGGCGGAAGCTGCCATCCGCATATCGGCGGCCGAGATCGTAGTGAATCTTGGCTAGATCGATCCGTTGGGCCAGTTGTGTGATCGATGGATTGGTGCGGACGGCATCTTCGTAGAGCGAAAGCGCTTCACCCCAGCGGCGCTGGTCTTCGAGCTTCGCGCCGCTCGATACGATGTTGTTCACATCGGTCGTCAGCGTAGGCGCCGCTTGCGAAGGAGCGACCTCCAATGGCGCCGATTGGGCGGGCGCCACGCGCACCGCGGGCTCCCGAATTTGAATCGGTCCCTGCGCCCGAGCCGAAATAAAGGAGAAAGAAAAGCCAACCGCCGCCAAAACCAAGGCAGAGGTACGAAGCCAGACCCGGGATCGCATCATAGTAAGATTACCTGCGGAGGGAGGGCGCCGTCAGGCCATAAACTGGCCGTCGCATGGGCGTGCATCCGGTCGATAGGCATCGCAAGCAACTGCGATGCCCATGCACTCGCCAGGCATTTCAATGGGGTGGGTAGAAGGCCGATGCGCCATGCCGAGCACCGCAACTTTTGCCGAAGCAATTGCGAAACCGAACATCTCGCGAGCCTTCCGTTGCAAAACTTGTCCTACATGGGAAGCCGAGCGAGGATGGTCTAGCCCGTCGGCCAGATTGAATATAAGACATGTTTCGATGCCTGTCAAAAAGGTTCGTCGAAAGATTTTTTCCGCACGACTGCTACCATTGCTACGACGATTGCCTGAGGTCCGCCAGAGCGCCCCGTTGTGCGAATCGGCTTTGAAAGAAGGTAAAAAAGCTTTGCACGACTTACACGTTCTGGCGCGAAAGAAGCTAGTCTATGGATAAGAAGGGCCGGGTCGGCATAATGCGGGAAACCGCAACAGGTGGCAGAACCGTCGCCGTGCGAAATCCGATGGCTTGAACCATGAAGTGCACGAAGGCCACGAAGGGGGATTCGGAGCAGGATCAAACAGAGGAGACAGAGGGTAAAAGATTGGGCAAATTGCCTCCGTTATCTCGGTTTGCTACTGTTCGAAGTGTCTCTCTTTTGTGGCCACCGTGATCTTCGTGGTAATAATTGTAACTGCCGCAAATCCATTGGAGGTCGTCCCTCAAGATGTCCGTCGTTCAGCCCCCTGCAATCCGAGACGTACTCGATCGCCTGCTCGCCGAGCGGATTCTCGTGCTCGACGGCGCGATGGGGACGATGGTGCATGCTCTCAAGTTTGACGAGCGCGATTTCCGCGGCGAGGTGTTCGCCAATCATCCGAAGGATCTGAAGAACTTCATCGACGTGCTGGTGCTCACTCAGCCTGAGGCGATCAAAAACATCCACCGCCAGTATCTCGAGGCTGGGGCCGACATCATCGAGACGAACACTTTCGGGGCGACCTCGGTGGCGATGGCCGATTTTCAGCTTGAAGGTTCCGTGCGGGAATTGAATCTGGCGGCCTGCCGACTGGCCCGCGAGGCGGTCGATGAGATGAACCTCCGAACGCCCGACCGGCCGCGGTTCGTGGCCGGTTCGATCGGCCCGACCAACCGGCAGCTCTCGATCGCCGGCAACGTGAACGATCCGGGCTACCGCGCCGTAACGTTCGACCAGATGGTTGAGACATATTACGAGCAAGTGGCCGCGCTCGTCGAGGGTGGGGTCGACATTCTGCTCGCCGAGACGGCATTCGATACGCTGGTGCTGAAGGCCTGCCTATTCGCGATCGACAAGTTCTTTGAAGATCGGCGATGTACCGCGCGGGGGAAGGGGACAGTCCCCTTTTCCTCCGAAGACTCCGAAAAAGGGGACAGTCCCCGGCTTCCCGTAATGGCATCGTTCACCGTATTCGAAGGGGGGCGCACGCTTTCGGCGCAGACGGTCGAAGCCTGTTGGAATTCGATCGCCCATGCCGATCTCTTGAGCGTCGGGATCAATTGCTCGCTCGGCCCGGAAATGCTTAGGCCGTATGTCGAGGAACTGTCGCGGATCGCGCCGATTTATGTGAGCTGCTATCCCAACGCGGGACTGCCAAATGCTTTTGGCGGCTTTGACGAAACGCCCGCGATGATGGCCGGCACGCTCGGCGAGTTCGCGGCCAACGGTTGGCTGAATATCGTCGGGGGCTGCTGCGGGACGACCCCAGCGCATATCCGCGCGATCGCCGCCGCGGTAGCTGGCAAGCCGCCGCGCGAGCCGGCCCATCCCGAACCGCTCACTCGCCTCAGCGGCCTCGAGCCGCTGGTAATCCGTCCCGACAGCAATTTCATTATGATCGGCGAGCGGACGAACGTGACCGGTTCGAAGAAGTTCTCCAAGCTGGTGCTGGCGGGCAAATTCGAGGAAGCGGTGGCCGTCGCCCGCGAGCAGGTCGAAGCTGGGGCGAATGTGATCGACGTGAACATGGATGAGGCCCTGCTCGATGGCGAGGCGGCCATGACGCGGTTCCTCAATTTGGTCGCCGCCGAGCCGGAGGTTTGCCGGGTGCCGATCATGGTCGATAGCTCGAAATGGTCGGTGATCGAGGCGGGCTTGAAATGCGTGCAAGGCAAAGCGATCGTCAATTCGATCAGCCTCAAGGAAGGGGAAGAAGTCTTTCTGCACCACGCTCGGCTCGTGAACCGCTATGGCGCGGCGGCCGTTGTGATGGCCTTCGACGAGCTGGGGCAGGCCGTCACCGTCGAAGACAAGGTGCGCATCTGCCGCCGGGCTTATCGCCTATTGACGGAACAGGTCGGCATGGCTCCGACCGATGTGATCTTCGATCCGAACATCCTGACGGTCGCCACCGGGATCGAGGAGCACAACCGCTACGCGATCAACTTCATCGAGGCCACGCGCGAGATCAAACGGCTGCTTCCGTTGGCCAAGGTCTCCGGAGGCGTAAGCAACATCTCGTTCTCCTTTCGCGGCAATGACGTGGTCCGCGAGGCGATGCACTCAGCCTTTCTCTATCACGCCATCCGTGCCGGGATGGACATGGGGATCGTCAACGCCGGCCAACTCGCGGTTTACGAGCAGATTCCCAAGGACTTGCTCGAACGGGTCGAGGACGTGCTCTTCGATCGCCGGCCGGACGCCACCGAGCGGCTGGTCGAATTCGCCGAATCCGTAAAGCGGCAAGGGGGCAAGACTGCCGAGGCCGAATCGGCATGGCGGAGCGGCACGGTCGACGAGCGGCTGAGCCACGCTCTGGTCAGGGGGATCGTGGATTACATCGACCGCGATGTCGAAGAAGCCCGCGGCAAGTATCCCACCGGCTTGGCGATCATCGAAGGGCCGCTCATGGCCGGGATGCAAGTGGTCGGCGATCTCTTCGGCTCGGGAAAGATGTTTTTGCCACAGGTGGTCAAAAGCGCCCGCGTGATGAAGAAGGCAGTGGCCTATCTGCTGCCGTTCATGGAGCGGGAAAAAGCCCTGGCCGGCACCGCGGACAAACCGCGCGGAAAAGTGCTGATGGCGACCGTCAAGGGCGACGTTCACGACATCGGCAAGAACATTGTCGGCGTCGTGCTCGGCTGCAACAGCTACCAAGTGATCGACTTGGGGGTGATGGTTCACTGCGAGACGATCCTCGACACGGCCATCAAGGAAGGTGTCGACATGATCGGGCTGAGCGGCCTGATCACGCCAAGCTTGGACGAAATGGTCCACGTCGCCCGCGAGATGGAGCGTCGCGGTTTCGCGCTGCCGCTTCTGATCGGCGGGGCGACCACCAGCGCCAAACATACGGCCGTCAAGATCGCCCCGGCCTATGGCAAGGAGACGATTCACGTGCTCGACGCTTCGCGGGCGGCCGGGGTCGTCGATCAATTGCTGAATCCCGACGCGAAGCCGCTCTTGGATCGCCGCAATCGCGAGCAGCAGCGGCAGTTGGTCGAATCGTATCGGCAGCGGCAATCGGTGCATTTGGTTCCTTACGAGCAGGCGGTGGCCAATCGGTTTCACACCGACTGGGAGACCGTGCGCATCGACACGCCGGCTTTTCTCGGCCGCCGGGTGCTCGATGATTTTCCGCTCGAGCGGCTGGTGGAATTCATCGATTGGTCTCCGTTCTTCCTCACGTGGGAGCTAAAAGGCAAATACCCCAAGATCCTCTCCGACCCGAAATTCGGCGAAGCGGCCACGCGGCTATACGACGACGCCCGACGGCTTTTGGATCGGATCATTCGCGAGAAGCTACTCACAGCTCGTGGCGTTTACGGCTTTTGGCCTGCCGCGGCGGTTGGCGACGACATCGCACTTTACGCTGACGAGAACCGCGCCGCGGAGCTAATGCGCTTTCACACGCTACGCCAGCAATGGGAGCGCAAGGGACAGAGCGAGTTTTTTGCGCTGGCCGATTTCATCGCTCCGATCGAAAGCGGGCGGCGCGATTATCTGGGGGCATTCGCCGTTACGGCGGGGATCGGTTGCGACGAGCTGGCCCGTGCGTTCGAGGCCGATCACGACGACTACAATTCGATCATGGCGAAGGCGCTCGCCGATCGGTTGGCCGAGGCGTTCGCCGAATTCTTGCATCGGCAGGCCCGGATTGATTGGGGGTACGGCCGCGAAGAGAAGCTTTCGAGCGAAGATCTGATGGAAGAAAAGTATCGCGGCATCCGCCCGGCCCCCGGCTACCCGGCCTGTCCCGACCACACCGAGAAGCGCATCCTTTTCGATCTGCTACAAGCTGAAACCGGCGCCGGCATTCACCTCACCGAAAACTTCGCCATGCTCCCGGCCGCGAGCGTCAGCGGCCTGTACTTCGCCCATCCGCAGTCGCGCTATTTCGCCGTCGATCGCATCGCCCGCGACCAGGCCGAATCCTACGCCCGCCGCAAAGGCCTGCCGCTCTCCGAAATCGAGCGCTGGCTCACGCCGAATTTGGGGTATGAGCCGTGAGTCGCGCTACTTCGCCTCGATCGCCGTCAGGCTCTTCGCGGTTTCAGCGCCGCCGGCGGCCTCGCGCCACGGCGTCGCCAGCCAGAGGATGGCCCGGCCGTCGCGGCTGGCAGTGAGGACGTAGCGACCGTTCGGGGAGAAGGAGACCGCGGTCACTTCCTGCGAATGGGCCTTGAGAGACAGGATTTCCTTGCCGGTGGTGGCGTCCCACAGCTTGGCGAGGTCATCTTGGCTGCCGGTCATCACGCGCAGGCCGTCCGGAGAGAAGGCCACCGATGCGACGGCCGCCGTGTGCCCGGAGAGCGTCTGGAGCACCTTCTCGGAATCCACGTCCCAGATGCAGGCGGTGTCGTCGGCGCTGCCAGTGATGAGCCGTTTCTGCTTACCATCTTTGCTCTGCCAATAGGCCAGCGACAACACTCCCCATTGATGACCAAAGAATCGCTTGTCCTGTTCGTAGCGCTGGAATACATGGAGTTGCTTCGCGGTCGCGGCGTCCCACATTCGGGCAGTTTTGTCGCCGGAGCCGGTGAAGACAACCTTGCCGTCGGGCGAAAAAATGGCCGAGGTGACGCGACTCTCGTGGCCGACAAACGTGCGAATCACCTTGCCGGTCTTGGCGTCCCAAAGTTTCGCAGTCTTGTCTTCGCTGGCGGTGAGCACTTGAGTGCCATCAGGCGAAAAGCAAGCGCTGTTCACGAAGTCGTCGTGACCGATCAACTTCAGCTCGGCCACTCCGGTCTCGGCGTTCCAGATTCGGGCCGAATCGTCCCAACTTCCGGTGACGATCCGCTTGCGATCGGGCGAGAAATTGGCCGAGGCAACGACCCCGTTGGGCGTGAGCGACATCCGCTCGGCGCCGGTGGCCGCGTCCCAAACGTGGGCGCCGTTGCCGCCGACGGTGACGAAGTTCGCTCCATCCGGCGAGAACGTCGCCGACCAGACCTGCCCGCTTTTGAGCGTTAGAAACGCGTCGCGACTGTCTTTACTGCCCGGGCCGAGAATCTCGCGATCGGCTTGCAGATCCCAGATCCGGACCGTGCCGTGCTCGTAGTCGGCCCAGAGCGCCCGCCGCCCGTCAGCCGAGACGGCAAGCTGGCTCGGCGCGGGCGGTGAATCCTTCGCGGTTCCGGACGAGCCGATCGTTTTGATCAATTGAGCCTTATCGACATCCCAGAGCGAAATTATATGGTCGTCGCCTAATAGCAGCGCTTGCCGCCGCTGGGGAATGAATGCCATCGACATTACCGCCGTGAGCGGCTTGAGGTTCAATTCGATCGGCTCGGCGCCGGTGGCGACGTCCCATTGCCCGACCGTATTGTCGGTGCTTGCGGTGAGTACTCGTTTGCCGTCGGGGAGGAAAGCTAGGGCGGTGATCTTCCCACTATGACTGTTGCTTCGCTTGATTAACTCGTTGGTGGTTGCGTTCCAGAGTGCGCAGCCGCCGCGGCCGTCGCCGGTGGCAAAGAGCTGGTCGTCCGGAGAGAAGGCCACCGCGGTGACCTCCGCGTCGAGCGGCTTCGTGGCGCCGAGCAGCTTGCCGGTTGCTGCGTCCCATATCTTGGCAGTGTTCCCATCGCTGCCGGTGGCGATCAGCTTGCCGTCGTGCGAAATCGTCGCGGCGGACGCCCGTCCCGTGCGATCGAGCCGCAATGTCTGCGTGCCGGTCGTCAGGTCCCAGACGCGGGCCGTGTTGTCGGCCGCGGCGGTGAGCAGCAGCTTGCCGTTGGGGAAAAAGACGGCGGTCGAAGTGAGGTAATCGTGCCCTTCCTCGAAGTTCTTGAGCGGCTCGCCGGTCTCAAAGTCCCACGTTTTGGCAGTCCGATCGCGGCTGGCGGTGACCACGCGCTGGCCGTCGGTCGAGAAGGCAGCCGAGAGCACGGCGTCGGCGTGCCCTTGCAGCACCCTTTCCTGAAAGTAGCGCATCTCCTCGTAACCGGCGATACTCCACAACTTGGCCTCGTGGTCATGGCTGCCGGAGAGCACCTGATGACCATCTGGCGAAAAGACCGCGGCTCGAACCCAACTGGCATGTCCGCGCAGCGATTTCACGAGATGCCCAGTCTTGAAGTCCCAAAGCTTGATCGTATTGTCGTGCCCCGCGCTCAAAACCATGTTGCCGTCCGGGGAGAATTCCACGGCGCGGACCGGCGCCGTGTGGTCTTCAAGCGCGCGATATTTCGCCGGGGGAATTGGGCGACCAGCGACGGCGTCCAGATAATTGAACGGCTGCACGTCCTCGGGACGCCAAATCAGAACACGGTTGTCGTATCCCCCAGAAACAACGTATTTGCCATTCGGAGAAAACGCCGCGGCGTAGACCGGGCCATTATGTCCCGTAAATGGCGGGCCTTGCTCGCCCGTGTCGGTGTTCCAAACAATCACGGTGCCATCCTGGCTGGCGGTGACGATCCGCGATTCATCGGCGGAAAACGCGGCGGACCAAACCCACCAGTTGTGCCCGCGATACGTATGCAGCACGTGTCCGCTTTCGACATCCCAGAGTCGGGCCGTCTTGTCGTACGAACTGGTCAGGAGCCGCCGGCCATTGCGCGAGAAGGCGACCGAGAGCACGTCGTCTTGATGGCCGGAGGCCGGATCGCCGGGATTTCCCGCCAGCTTTCGCACGAGCGCGCCGGTCTCGGCGTTGAAGATCTGCACGTAGCCGTCTTTCTTGTTGTTGCCACCCAGCGCCACGTACTTTCCATCCGACGAGAGATCGACCGAGTGAACGTAAAGGCTGCCGTAGGGGATTTCGACCAGCACCTGGCCAGTTTTCACGTCCCAAATCCGGGCCATGCCGTCCCAACTTCCGGAGACGAAACGATTGCCGTCGTGCGAGAACGCGACCGATTCGACCGGGGCCTGGGCGTTCTTTTCGTTCGCGCCCACCGGTTTTAGCGAATAGCTGCGGACGCTTTGCGTCGAGAGATAGCGCAAGCGGCCCCATTCCCAATTGCGAAACTGATTCGGCGACTCATTCAAGAGCTGCTCGGCGGTGTCGAAGGAGTTTTCGTCGATCTTGGCGGCCGCCAGACCGATGCCGGCGATGTAGCTTTGGTACTGCGCGTTGTCGCGTTCCTCGGTTGCCCGCTGTTTCGCTTCCGTCGCCACTTTTTCAGCGGCGGTCGCCTCCATTTCTTTTTTCGTTGCCAGTTCTGCATTCGCGACCGCTTCTTGCTTCGCCTTCGTGGCGACTTCGGCCGATCGCTTTTCGGCCGCGGCCGAAGCAAGGGCGCCCTTTTCAGCCTCCTTGGCGCGGCCTTCGGCGATCACCGCATTATTCTTTTCCTCGATAGCAATCTTTCGATCCGCGCTGACCTGCAAGAAGGCAACGCCCACGACCACAAGCATCGCCGCGGCCAAGCCGACCGCCACGCGCTTGATGGTCTTCAGCCGCTGCTGCCGCGTGTCGCGTTCGCGCTGCGCGGCGACGATCTGCAGCCGCAGCTCCGCATGCGTCGGATCGTCAGCATCCAACAGCGAGGCGCCCAGATCGTAGTCCTCTTTCTTCATCGCCTGCTTGGCATACGCCAGCTTGGCGACGGAGACGCCGGTCTTGGCCTTCGAGTTCCCATCCCAAAGGGCGAAGGCCTCTTGAAAGGCAAATAGAGCGCGAGAGAAGACCTGATAATCTCCTGTGCGCTCCGCTTTGGCCAGATCCTCCTCGGCACGGCTGGAGAGCACGACGCTTTCCGAATGCGATTGATACTCGCGGATCAGATTCTGGAAATCCTGCACCGTCGCCGGGCGATCGGCCGGAGCGGTCGACATCGCCCTCATCGCGATCTCGAGCAGCTCGCCCGAATGCTCGGTCGGCTGGATCTCGTTCTTCGCCGCCGCGAATAGGCAGTTCATCACGTTCTTGCCGGTGTGCGGCGGCTTGCCCGTGATGACCTCATATAGAATCGCGCCGAGCAGATAGACGTCGGCGGCAGGTCCGATCCGATCGACCGGGCCGGTGGCCATCTCGGGGGCCATATAGGCCGGCGTGCCACCCATGCTGCTCGTCTGCGTGATGGTCTCGGCCTTGCGGAACAGGGCCGTGGACATCGCCAGCCCCCAGTCCATCACCAGCACCTCGCCGAAATCGCCGAGCATGATGTTCTCGGGCTTAAGATCGCGATGGATCACGCCGCGCGAATGGGCAAACGCCACCGCATCGGCCACCTTCATCAGAATTTCGGTGTTCTCGGCGAGCGACTTCTCCTCGATCACCGACATCCAGGGCGTGCCCTGCACCCGCTTCATCGAGTAAAACAGCGACCCGGCCTCGTTCGATCCAAGATCGTAGATTGGCACGATGTTCGGGTGGTCGAGATCGCCGGTGACGACCGCTTCCGAGAGAAACTTCTCGCGCTGCTCGGCTTGATTGGCGATGTCGGGCTTGAGCATCTTGACGGCGACCGTGCGGTCGATCGAGGCCTGGCGGGCGGCGTAGACTACGCCCATGCCGCCTTCTCCGATCGTGTTCAGCAGCTCGTAGTCGGACCCCTTTTGGGTCACCGCGGTCACTTCGCGCAGAGCGCGCTTCTTAATGACCAGCTTCGAGTCGCGCGCCTGCACGCCCGATTCGCTCTTAAGGCTGGTGCGCGGCGTGCACGTAGGAGAGTAGGTTCCCTTCCAGAGCCGGGCGACCCGCTCGGTATCTTCGGCCGGGATGTTGCCCGAATCCATCGTCGCGGCGAACCGGCGTTCATCGAACGTGCTCGGCCTTTTTGTCGGCGGGGAAAGCGGAAAGGATCCCGAATCAATCGTGGGAGTGACCGAGCCGCGCCCCGTTTTCTTCGACGAGTCCTTTTCGGCGGTTTCACTGGTGACGTGCGTATCGCTGATCGTCGGATTCGCCGGCGGAGGACTCGCGGCGGATTCATCCGCCGACGGGCCGAGAGCTGCCAGATTGGGTGGCGTAGTCGTGTATTCGACCGTGCCGCTTTCGTGTGGCTGGCGGCCGGTGAACCCCGGCGGCACGAGGGGCGCGATCGGCTTCGCTGGCTCGTCACTCGATTCGGCCGCGCGGCTAACGATTCGCGCCAGCGTCGCTTTGAGCAAGGCCACCGGATCGTCCGTGGCAGGCGGAGTCCATGGCGCCAGCTTCGGTTGGCCGACGCTCGGCGGCACTTCGACAGTCGAAGTCGGCGGCGGCTCTTCTTGATTCCAGTTCAATAAATTGCCGCAGACCGGGCAGCAACCCGCGTTGAGCGGCGTGTCGGACAGATTCGCTTGACAAAAGGGGCAAGTAGACATGGCAGACCGTCACAATCTAGATGACAAGAGGTGCGAACGTTCTTGGTTATTGGGGCTTCCGCAGCCATCGCGCCAGGCGTGCCGCCTTCGAGAGCGATCGCGGATCGAGTTGTTGCATTGCCTGATCGACTCGCTCTTCGCGCGACAGGCCCTTGCCGACGGCAACAGCGGCGCCGGCGGCGGCAATCGCCGCGCCCCAGCGGCTCTTCTCTGTCATATCGGCAGTCGGAGCTTTTGCCGGACCGACGCCCACCGCGGGGCGCTGGAGTTTCGCGGACGGCATGGATATCGCCGGCTTGACGGAAGACACCTGCACCGGACCGACTGGCGCCTCTGGTGACGCAGCCTGGCCGGATTCATTCGACGCATTGGGTGACTCGTTGTCGTTGAACTGCGGCAGATCGTTTTTCGCGGCGCGGTCGTCGCCGCCTGCCGCGTCAATTCGAGATCTCGCCTCGCTCGTGGCCACGGGATTGGGATGCCCCAATTCGATCTGGCCGGTCGGTGGGCGATCCTGGCCGCCGGAATCATCGGTCGGATCGACGGCCCGGCCTTGTCGCACCACCACTTCGATCACGAGCCGCTCGTGCCCTCCCTCGGACAAGAAGAGCTTATAGTGCCCGTCCGGGAGCTTCTTGAATAATCCCGGCAGGTCGGCCAATTCTTGCTCGGGCACAAGGAGCCTTTGCGCCACGTCTCCGGAAGGCGAAATGACCTGTAAGGTTACAATCCGTTCGTCGGCGTTCGTCGCCTCGCTCGAGGCCACGCCCCCTTCCGATGCCTGTGCAATGCTTGCCAGCGGCACCGTCGTCTGGATAGGCACTTCGACGAATGTTGCAACGGCCACGTCGACAAAACCTCCGCTCGTCGTCTGCACGACGTGCGGGGCGTGTATACCTTCGCCCGGCACCGACGCGGTGGATGATGCCGTGGCGGGAAGAGCGCCCGGATCGCCCGATGGCGCCGCAACCACGCTGATCGGGATCGGGTTCGCCCCGTTCGCCGTAAAGAAGTTGAACGGGAACATATGCACTATCGAAACCGGCTGATTCGGCCTGATCGTGCCGGTGCCGCTGGTGCTGCCGTCACCCCAGTGGATGATCCCGCTGAACGTTTGCGTCGGCGCCGCGGACTGCAAGTTGATCGTCAACGTGGTCGAGAACACGTTGTCGACCTGGGTGGCCGACGTTGTGATCATCCAGGGCACGATCGTCAGCGGTTGAGTGCCGGTCGCCGGCGGTGAGGTAGCGTTGAATTGGTTCTCCGTGGCGGCCACGGTCAGCATGTACGGCGTCGTCGAGAATGTGTACAGCGAGGTTTTGAAGACCGAGACCGCGCCGGTCGTGGGATTGATCGCGAACGCGCCGTTGTTCCCCGACGTGATCGCCCAGGCGAACGGCGCCGCGGGGAGATCCACGTCGGTTGACGGGAGTGTGCCGACCGGGGTGCCGTCCACCGCGCCGGTTGAGCCAGGAACTGTCGCGGGCAAGAAATACGTCTGGGGAGTCAAAACTGGCGGGTCGTTCACGTCCTGAACGGTGATCGCGCCCGTCGCTGTCGCGAGGCTGAAGGGGCTCGTGCCGCCGTTGACCGATGCGTTGAACTTCGTCCCCTGCGAGCCGAAACTGGCACCTGTCTGGTCCCAGGCACGATACGTGATCGCGGCGACATTGCCGTTTTTGGCGTCGGGGAGGAATCGAACCAGGTCGGTCGCCCGCAACAGCAGGGCCGAACTGTCAGAGACCGCTCCGAAGGCGGTACCGGTTCCGAAGGCCGTCCAAGTCGCGCCGCCGTTTACCGAGAACTGCCATTGCCCGAGACCATAGCCGGTGATCGTCGTGCCGGTGATGGCGATCCCTTGCAGCGGGGCGAAGTCGACGTCAGTCACTGCCAAGCCGAGTATCGAGGCCACCGTATTGCCGGGGTTCGCGAGGTCGGTGATGTTCTTCTCGGTGATCGTGGTCAACGACTGACCGAGCGACGGATTGAGCACCGGGGCATCGTTGATCGCGGTGGCGACGACGGTGGTTTTGCTGTCGCTCGCCAAATTCACAGGGCCGTCCATGTCTAAAATCGTGAATGTGGTCGTCACGGTTGAACCGGCGGCGGTTTGATGGATCGTGGGGACGAACACCAGGGCCTGCAGCGCGGCCTGCGCCTGCGCCCGCGTGCCGCTGAAGCTGTAGGTTCCCAGAAGCACGTTTGCAGTCCAGCCGACCGTCGAAGCGGCGCTGAATTGGCCGTTCACGGCCGCGCTGAGCGTGACCGTGATCGTGGCCGGTTCGGCAGAGTTGTCGGGATCGGAGATCGTCACGCCGCTGAAGGGCTGAAGCGTGGCGTTGTCGTTCACCGCCTGATTGGCGACGGTCCCCAAGATGGTCGGCGGATTATTGATCGCCGTGGCGACAACCGACGTGTTGGTGTCGCTGGCTGAATTCGATCCGTCGGCCAATTGGATCGTGAAGTGGGTCGTGACCGTCGCTCCGGGAACAACTTGATGATCCGTTGGAGCGAACACCAGCGCCTGCAGCGCGGCTTGCACCTGCGCCCGGGTGCCGCTGAAGCTATAAGTGCCCGCGGCAACGTCGACCGTCCAGCCGACCGTCGAAGCGGACGTGAATTGTCCGTTGGACGCCTGATCCAGCGTGATCGTGATCGACGCCGGTTCGGCCGAGTTGTCGGGATCCGAAATCGTCACGCCGCTAAAGGGCTGGATGGTCGCGTTGTCGTTGACGGCCTGATTTGCGAGCGTGCCCAAGATCGTGGGGGGATTGTTGATCGCCGTGGCGACGACCGTCGTTTGGTTGTCGGTCGCCGAATTCGCGCCGTCCGTCAATTGAATTGTGAATTTGGTCGTCACCGTATTGCCCGGGATGACCTGATGATTGGTTGGAGCGAAGACGAGTCCTTGCAGGGCGGCTTGCACTTGGGCGCGGGTGCCGCTGAATGTGTAAGTTCCCGCTCCCACGTTCACGGTCCAGCCGGTGGTGGACGCCGCGGTAAACTGGCCGTTGGCGGCTTGGTCGAGCGTGACCGTCACTGAAGCCGGTTCGGTTGAGAGGTCGGGATCGGAGATCGTCACGCCGGCAAATGGAGCGATCGTGGCATTGTCGTTGACCGCCTGATTGGCCACCGTCCCCAGAATCGTGGGCGGATTGTTGATCGCCGTCGCGATAACCGAAGTCTTGGAATCGCTGGCCGAATTTGCGCCGTCGGTCAATTGGATCGTGAAATGCGTCGTGACGGTCGTGCCGGGGTTTACCTGATGCTCGGTCGGCACGAACACGAGCGCTTGCAAGGCCGACTCCGTTGCAGCGCGCGTGCCGCTGAACGAATAGGTCCCGGCCCCCACGTTCACCGTCCAGCCAACCGTCGAAGCGGCGGAGAACTGGCCGTTCGCCGCGTTATCGAGCGTGACCGTGATCGAGGCCGGCTCGGCGGGATTGTCCGGATCGGAGATCGTCACGCCGCTGAAGGGGGCGATCGTTGCATTGTCGTTGACAGGCTGATTGGCGAGTGTGCCCAGAATCGTCGGGGGATTGTTGATCGCCGTGGCGACGACGGACGTGGTGTTGTCGCTCGCTGAATTGGCGCCGTCGGTCAACTGGATCGTGAAATTGGTCGTCACCGTGTTGCCGGGAACGACTTGATGGTTAGTCGGCGCGAACACCAACGCTTCCAGGGCCGCTTGCGCCGCCGCTCGGGTGCCGCTGAACGTATACGTTCCGGTCCCCACGTTCACGACCCAGCCGACGGTCGAGGTTGCCGTGAACTGGCCGTTGGCCGCGTTGTCCAGCGTCACCGTGATGACGGCTGGCTCGGTGGAAATGTCTGCATCTGCGATCGTTACGCCACTGAAGGGCTGAATCGTCGCATTGTCGTTGACCGCCTGATTGGCTACCGTGCCCAGAATCGTGGGCGGATTGTTGATTGCCGTGGCAATGACGGTTGTCTTATTGTCGCTGGCCGAATTTGTGCCGTCCGTCAGTTGGATCGTGAACTTGGTCGTCACCGTGTTTCCGGGGATCACCTGATGGTTGGTCGGCGCGAAAACCAGGGCTTGCAGGGCCGCTTCGACTTGTGCTCGCGTGCCGCTGAACGAATACGTTCCCGCTCCCACGTTCACCGTCCAACCAACCGTTGAGGCAGCCGTGAACTGGCCGTCAGCCGGATGATCAAGGCTGACGGTCGCGGAGGCCGGTTCGGTCGATAGGTCCGGATCGGAGATCGTCACGCCGCTAAATGGCTGGATCGTGGCATTGTCGTTGACCGCCTGATTCGCCACGGTGCCATTGATCGTCGGCGGGTTGTTGAATGCCGTGGCGATGACCGACGTGTTGGTATCATTTGCCGAATTCGCGCCGTCGGTCAACTGGATCGTAAAATGGGTGGTGAATGTCGAGCCGGGGATGCCTTCGTGGTTCGTCGGCGCGAAGACCAACGCCACGAGGGCCGATGCCACTTGGGCTCGCGTGCCGCTAAATGTATAGGTGCCCGCTGGGACATTCACGGTCCAACCGACCGTCGAACTCGCGGTGAATTGGCCGTTAGCGGGCGCATCGAGCGTGACCGTGACGGAAGCCGGCTCGCTCGATAGGTCGGGATCGGAAATCGTCACTCCGCTGAAGGGAGCGATGGTGGCGTTGTCGTTGACCGCCTGATTGGCGACGGTCCCGTTGATCGTCGGCGGATTGTTGATCGCCGTCGCGACCACCGTCGTGGTGTTGTCGCTGGCCGAATTCGCGCCGTCGGTCAACTGAATCGTAAACGTGGTCGTCACGGTATTGCCGGGGATCACCTGATGGTTCGTCGGCGCGAAGACCAAGCCTTGCAGCGCCGCTTCGACTTGCGCCCGCGTGCCGCTGAATGAGTACGTGCCGGCGCCGACGTTCACGCTCCACCCCGCCGTCGAGCCGGCCGTGAATCTTCCGTCGGCCGCATTGTCGAGAGTTACGGTTACCGAGGCCGGCTCGCTCGACAAGTCGGGATCGGAGATCGTCACGCCGCTGAACGGCGAGATGGTCGAATTGTCGTTGACAGCTTGATTGGCCACGGCCCCGTTGATCGTCGGCGGATTGTTGACCGCCGTGACGTGAACCGAACTGCTCGAATCCGTCGTCGACGTGACCGAGTCGGCCGCGAGAATCGTGAACGATGTGACCACCGTGTTGCCGGGCGTCACTTGATGCGCCGTCGGAGTGAACACCAGCCCTTGGAGCGCGGTGGAGGCAGCCGCCGCGGTGCCCGTGAACGAAAAAGTGCCGTCGAGGTTGTTCGTGAACGCGCCGAGATTCGAGAACGCGCCGTTGGCGGTGCTGCTCTCGGAAAGCGTGACGTTGATGTTTTCGGCGGCAGAGATTGAATCGCCGATTGTTACTCCGCTAAAAGGATTGGCCGTCTGGTTGTCGTTGATCGACGTCGTAGTGGCGCCGGATATCGTGATCGGTTGGTCGATCGAGATGTTGGAGTGCGCGGTCAAGACGCTGAAGGCCGTGGTGCCGCCGTTCGTCGAAGTGTTGGCTGTGTTGCCGGCGGTGCCGCTGGTTTGGTCCCATGCGCGAAAAGTGATCCCCGGCGAGACCGTGCCGTTGAAATCGGCCGCGGGGATGAAGCGAACATAAGTGTTCGCATCGGCCGCGAGTAGCCTCGCGCTCGTATTGCTCGGACTGTTGAAATCGCTCCAATTGGTTCCACTGTTGGTCGAATACTGCCACTTACCATTCGTATTGTCGACCGCCGTCACGGCGATGCCCGAAAGCGCGCCTGGATCGGGGTCGGTTACGTGGCCGGCAATCAAATCGGACACCTTCGTGCCCGAATTGCTTGCGTTAGGCTCGTTTTGATGGATCGAGGCCAGATTGTTCGCGCCGCTCAGCACGGGCGCGACATTGAGAACTCGCCGCTCTTCGAGGCGGCTAACTTCCATCGGCACATACCAATCGTCGCGCTCGCGCCGTGGGCGCGCGGACGAAGCGCGCCGTCCAGAGCCGAAAACCGTTTCAATCCAACTTGGCGATGCCATCAGGCTCACTCCGTCCCGGGACTTGCCGACCGCACGAGGGTTCACGGAAGGGTGTCAAACTCTGCCGTTCGGCGAATGTTTGATTATCCCGTAGATGGTCCGACCATGTCAAACCGCGGGCACGTCGATTTGTCGTCTCGATTCCAGCACCGACTCCGTTTCTGCGGGCAACCGCAATCGCCTTCCCGTTCCCTCCGGCGTTCGACCTCCGATCGATTTGTTGGAGTTCAGGCTCTAGCCTGCGATTCCCAGCCTAAAGGTTGAACTCCAATAACCCGACCTCCGACCTCTCCGTATCTGATCGTCGCCGAGGCGGCAGTTGCGTCAGACAACTCACCGGTGGCATTGGTATAAACCGAGTTATTGGCCGCGAGATTTAGCGGATCGGAATAGTTGGCGGCGCGCGGCGTGACGACGGCCAGGTTCCGAACGGGCCGCTTATGACGGCTGTACAACGTATACCGGCGGTTCGGAAAAAAGGGCCGACGCGGCGGGCCGCCTTTGCGGGTTATCCGCGTGGCGCGGGAGTCTTGCAGAGCGTTGTATGACTTCATCCTGATAGACCGATTATGGCTCTGGTGAGGGATGAACTCAACGTTCGTGCGGTGTCGAATCGACCGGCCGAATTGAATAACGGGGAAATGCGGCCATGCTGCGAATTTTACGAAACTCCGCTTTGCTGGTCTGGGCGACTTCGCTGGCGGTTGCCGTTTTGACGGCGACAAGCGTCAACGCCGACGAACCATCGGCATCAGCAGTTAACAGCCTATCCGAGAACCGCCGGGGACTGTCCCCTTTTGTGGAGTCTTCGGAACAAAAGGGGACTGTCCCCCTCTCCTCAGTCGACTCCCGGATAGGCTCTGAACCGTCTGCGCCCCGACGGCAGTTCCGCCTAACTGCAAGTGAATTGAAGCTGATCGAGCCGGGCGATTTGCCCACCGACAGCCGCGTCTATCCCACGGCCCAGCCGGAGCCCATTGGCGCCGGCGCCGCGTCGGCGCCAAACGGGACTGAATCTCCGCCGATGCGCGTCCTGCCGCCGACCGCCAAGGATTCCCAGGAGATCGACCCGAGTTGGAAGCCGATCGGCGCGGTAACCGCGACGATCACGAATCCAGCCGGCGATTTGCCGGCCGACTTGGCCGCGCCGCGATTCACCAAGGCGGGAGTAACTTATGCCCCCGCCAACGAAAGCCGCAACTGGATGGCCTACACCTATTTCTGGGAGGCCTCGGGAAGCGTGAGCAACCCGCTTTACTTCGAAGAGCCGAACTTGGAGCGGTATGGTTACCAATTCGGCTGCTTGCAGCCGGCCGTCTCGGCGGCCCACTTCTTCGCCACCATTCCGCTCATGCCATACAAGATGGTGGTCCACCCGCCGCACGAATGCGTCTATTCGCTGGGCTACTATCGCCCCGGTGATTGCGCTCCGCTCCAGCACGAGCGGTTCCACTTCCAACCCGACGCCGCGGCAGCCGAAACCGGCGCGGTCATCGGCCTAATCTTGCTGTTCGCCCGGTAGTCGTGTGTGATTCGTCTCGGGGTGGTCGCGACGCGACGTTCGTGGGCACTTCGATCGACTTGATTAACCTTGTTTTCCATAAACGTTTGCCGGATCGAAAACGCGCTCGGCGACGATGTGAGTTCCTTCGGGAGTGATTTGGCGGAAGAAGCAGCTTCGGTAGCCTTCGTGGCAGGCGGCGGCGCCGATTTGACGGATTTTGAGGAGGATCGTGTCGGCGTCGCAATCAATAAGAATGGCCTGCACCTCCTGCACATGCCCGCTCTCTTCGCCTTTGCGCCAAAGTCGCCCGCGGCTGCGGCTATAGTAGACGGCCCGGCCGGTTGCCAGGGTCTCCTGGTAGCTCTCGGGGCTCATGTAGGCCAGCATCAGGACTTCGCCCGTCTCGGCGTCCTGGGCAATTGCCGGCAAGAGGCCGTCGCCCGCGGCGAAATCGGGCACGGGGTTCGATGGTAGGGAAGACAACGAGGGTTCCTCCGAATGAGAAAGAATGCACAGGGACAGTCCCCTTTTGTTCCGCGACACCCTCACCCCCGTTCGGCAAGCTCACGGCAGGCAGGCCCTCTCCCGTCAAGGGAGAAGGAGAGGACGAGGGGGACAGTCCCCGTTTGTTCCGAAGACTCCGCAAAAGGGGACAATTCCCGACGGTTTTCGCGGCCAGATTATCAATATAACCGATTCCCCTCGATTCTTCGCGTGGCACGGCGGCCACGGAATGGTCAGGCCGAATCGGCGTCCACGGAATGATCCGTGCCCGAAGCCTTCTTGCGCTAAAGCTGAACTTGGCCCCGCGGTTCCAGCAGTCGCTCGGGCCCGCCCGATGATGAAGATGCGCGCAATACGGTCTGGCGATACTGCCGCGCCCGGCCGGATTTCGCTCTGCTCGCGACGCGGACGCGAGCCGTCGTCAGTCACCGAACGTAAGGACCGTCCTTTGAATCGCTCGCTCAGCGTCCTGTTGCCGGTCCACAACGCCCAGGCAACTTTGGGGACCGACGTCGGCAGGATGCTCGATCTGCTCCCCGATCTGACTCATCAATTCGATCTATTGATCATCGACGACGGCTCGACCGACGCCACGTGCGAAGTGGCCGATGAATTGGCCACGCAATACCCGCAGGTCAAATTGCTCCGCAGCGAGCGGCGCCGCGGCGTGGAAGCGGCCCTGCGCGAAGGGCTCGCGCGCACCGAATCGCACGTCGTGCTCGCGCACAACGGCCAGCCGCGGATCGACACGGCCGAGATCGCGCGCCTTTGGCATCGCGAGGACCAGGTTGCCCACCGGATGCCGGAATTCTCCGACGCGACGGCCCGGCAGGTTACGATGAGCAGTTTCCACCTTCTGCGCCGCGACGCCGGCCAACCAGCCGGGCCGTTCCGGTCCGTCCGGCGGATTGAACCGCAGCACGCCGACAACCCCGCGGCCGCGCAATCGCCGCCCTCGTCGCGGCGGCCGAATTTCTTGCGCAGGCTAAAGGATTTCGCGCTAGGCGAATAGCAACGACCGTGGTCCCTTAGCCGGCTGCCAATTTGCGATTCCGGGTAGGCTGCCTTGGCCACTTGCAAGCGCTGCCAGACGGGCATAAAACGGATGCGTTGCCCGGTCGGTCGTCGATCGCTCTCATCTCCGTCCATCGCGATACCTTCCCATGAAATCTTCGCGCCTCGCCTCCAAAGACAACGTCGGTTCGCTCCTCTCCCGCGCTCTCGACGCCGGCAACGGCCTGCTGCGGCTCACGCCCACCTGGGTGCCCCGCAGCTTCTTGCATCCCGGCAAGCGGATCAAGCTCGCCCCGACCGATTGGTATGCCTTCGGCGCACATCGCGGCGGGATCGACGAACGCTGGTTCGGCAGCACGACCGAGGCCGCCAATGAGAATCGCACTCCGGACGAAGGGCTGAGCTACGTGGCGTTCGAGGGACAGCGGTTCACTCTGCGCGATGCCGTTGCCGAGGCCGGGCCGCGACTCATCGGCCAGCGGATGTTCGACCGCTACAAGCGCTGGCCGGTTTATTCCAAATTCTTCGACAACATGGGCCCGATCCCGCATCACATGCACCAGACGTTCGCCGACGCCAAGCTCGTCGGCTTGGAGGGAAAGCCCGAGAGCTACTATTTCCCGCCGCAATACAACAATGTCGACAATAACTTCGCTTACACGTTTATGGGCTTGGAGCCGGGCACGACGAAGGCCCAGGTCCGAAACTGCCTCGAAGATTGGGACCAAGGGGACAACGGCATCCTCGATCTGGCTCGGGCGTATCGACTCAAACGCGGCACCGGCTGGCTCATTCCGCCCGGCGTGCTCCACGCCCCTGGCTCGCTCTGCACCTACGAGCCGCAGTGGGGCTCGGATGTGTTCGGCATGTTTCAATCGCTCGTCGAGGGGCGCGAAGTGCCTTGGTCGCTGTTAGTTAAAGACATGCCGAAGGAAAAGCACCGCGATCTCGATTTCATCGTCGGCCAGCTCGATTGGGAAAAGAACGTCGACACGCACTTCAAAGAGCACAATTATCTGGAGCCGATTGTCGACGCCAGCCGCTCGGCTCCGGGCTGCACCGATCGCTGGATCGTCTACGGCACGATCGACGGGCAGCAGCTCTTTAGCGCCAAGGAATTGACGATCGAACCCGGCGCGAAATGCAAGCTGCAAGACCCCGGCGCCAGCGGCTGGATTACGGTGCAAGGCCGCGGCCGGATGGGCCGACTCGATCTGCAAACGCCGGCAATGATTCGGTTCGGGGAAGAGACCGAAGACGAAGTCTTCATCACCGCTGACGCAGCCGCGGCGGGGGTCAAAATCGAGAACACCGGCAGCGAGCCGCTCGTCGGCCTTCGCTATTTCGGACCGGATGCGCACGCGAATCTGCCAAAGTTGGGCGATTACAAAAAGGGATCATAAATGCCACACGCGAACAATTATCCGAAGCTGCACAACGCCGCCTGGCCCGGCGTCGTTGGCAAGGGCCCTGATTCCGAGCCGCCCATCGATCTCGATACGATGCTCGATCTCACGGCTGCGGCCGAGATCGATGGTCAGAGATTCGACGGATTCGATTTGTTCCTGTTCGACCCGCACGTCAGCATCGATTCGTCGGACGACGACCTGAAGCGCTTGGCCGACAAGGCGCGAAAGCGCAACCTCGTGATCGGCTCGGTTGTCGCGCCGGTCTGGCCGCCGACGGGAGGCGGCTCGGCGATGGGGAGCGACGAGGATCGCAAGAAGTTCCTCGACTCGGTCCGCAAGGGATGCCGGATCGCCAAGACCCTCCGCGAGATTGGGGTCCGTTCCTACGGCGTCGTGCGAATCGATTCGGCCTGCGGCGTGAGCGATTGGCGCACCGACGATCCCGAGGCCAATACTCGGCGGATCGCCGACACGTTCCGCCAGGCCTGCGGCATCGCCGAGGATTTCGGCGAACGGCTGGCGGCCGAGGGGGAAATCTGCTGGGGCGGCATGCACAGTTGGCGGCGCATGATTCAGCTTTTGGAACTAGTCGGCCGGCCGCAGACGCTCGGTTTCCAGGCCGACATGGCCCACACGCTGCTCTACCTGCTCGGCTACAACGCCCCGGAAGACGCCATTCTGCCGCAAGATTTCGACTGGAAAGACGCATCCAAACTCGACGCGGCACTCAAGCAACTCACCGCCGCGCTTCGCCCCTGGACGATCGACTTCCACGTCGCCCAGAACGACGCGACGGTCCACGGCACCGGCTCGCACGACAAGACCGGCCGCCACTGCCTGCCGAAAGATCCGAATGGAAAGCTCGACATCGTGAAAGTGGCCGGTATGTGGCTCCGCGACGAGAAAGGCGCCCTTACCAAGAAGTGCCGCCACATCTGCTGGGACGGGTGCATGTTCCCCAACGCCACGATGATTAATCCCCAGACGTGGCGCGACATCCTGGCGGCGATGGTCGCCGTACGAGATGCCCACGGCTGGCGCGAGCAATGACTAATGTCGAATGACGAATGTCTAATGAATGACGAAGCACGAATGACGAATGGTCGCCGCGCGGGTCGAACCGGTATGGCAAACGATAGTGGAGGCAGGCAATTCGATCTGGAGGAGCGGGCGGCGCGATTTGGTGAAGCGGTCATTGCGTTCGCAAAGCGGATCGCGCTAAGCGCGATAACGGAGCCGCTCGTGAGGCAACTTGTGAAATCCGCGACGAGCATTGGCGCCAACTATTGCGAAGCTGATGACGCCGGCTCAAAGAAGGAGTTTCGCTACCGCATCAGCGTTTGCAAGCGCGAATCGCGGGAAACGAAACATTGGCTGAGAATGTTGGCGGCCGCCGCACCGGACCAAAAGGCGGACGGCCGCGTCCTATGGCAGGAAGCGAAAGAACTGCATTTGATCTTCGCCGCAATTTTTCGCGGCCGCCCCCGCCAGTAAGTCTTGAGGGCGATATACCACATGCCGTTCATTTCAAGAGATCATTCGTCATTCGTGCTTCGTCATTCATTAGACATTCGTCATTAGACATTTCATCTAGACGGCACGGAGATCCAAATGTCAAAGCCCCTCAACATCGGCATGATCGGATACGGCTTCATGGGCCGGGCGCATTCGAATGCGTATCGGCAGGTCAATCAATTCTTCAAGCTCGAGCATCGGCCGGTGCTTAAGGCTTGTTGCGCCCGCAAGGCCGACAAGATCAAAGCCTTCGCCGAGAATTGGGGCTACGAATCGTTCGAGACCGATTGGCGACGGCTCGTCGAGCGTAAAGACATCGATGTGATCGATATCGGCTCGCCGAATAACACGCACAAAGAGATCGTGCTCGCCGCTGCCGCCGCGGGCAAAATGATCCTCTGCGAGAAGCCGCTGGCGATGAACGTCAAGGAAGCGGAAGGGATGGTCGCGGCAGTCGAGAAGGCCAAAGTGCCGAACATGGTCTGGTTCAACTATCGCCGCGTGCCGGCCATCTCGCTCGCCAAGCAGGTCGTCGATGAAGGGCGGATCGGCCGGCCGTTCCACTATCGGGCAACCTATCTCCAGGATTGGACGATTGCGACCGACGTGCCGCAGGGGGGCGCGGCGCTCTGGCGGCTCGATATCGACGTGGCCGGCTCAGGCGTGACGGGCGACCTGCTGGCTCATTCGATCGACACTGCCGAATGGCTAAACGGCCCGATCCGCAGCGTCACCGCGTGCACCGAGACCTTCGTCAAGGAGCGGATGCACGCCGAGACGGGCAAAGTGCAACCGGTGGGAATCGACGATGCCTGCATGTTCCTGGCCGTCTTCGCTAACGGCTCGATGGGCACCTTCGAGAGCACCCGCTACGCCCGCGGCCGGAAGAATTTCAATACCTTCGAGCTGAACGGCGAGGCGGGGAGCGTCTATTTCGATCTCGAAGACCCGCAGTATTTGCAGTATTTCAAATACGCCGATCCGAAGACGGGCCAGAAGATCGAATCGCACCTCACAGGCTGGCAAAAGATTCACGTCACCAACCCCGAGCACCCGTACATGAAGCAATGGTGGGTGCCGGGCTGCACGATCGGCTACGAGCACACCTTCATCAACGCCCTGGCCGATTTTCTCAAGAGCCTGGAGACGAGCGAAAAAGTGCAGCCCGACTTCCTGTCCGCCCTGCACACCCAAAAAGTCTGCGACGCCGTGCTCGCGAGCGCGAAGAGCGGAAAGTGGGTAGAGATCAACTGAGTGGACTACCGCTTCGAGAACTGCGTCCCTCTCCGGGCGCCGCGGAGGCCGTATTTCTTGCGCTCTTTCATGCGGCCGTCGCGCGTTAAAAAGCCGGAGTGGCGGAGAGTTTCTTCCAGCGTCGTGTCGTAGAGCTTGAGCGCTCGGGCGATCCCGAGCTTGCAAGCGCCGGCTTGGCCGGCAGGGCCGCCGCCGTTGATGCGAATCACGATGTCAACCGACTCCCGTCGCTCCGTAAGTTTGAGCGGGTCGAGCACTTGATTCCGCTCTTTCACGTTCGGAAAATATTGCTCCAACTCACGGCCGTTGATCGTGATCTGGCCCTTGCCCGGCCTGAGGCGGACCCGTGCGACCGAGGTTTTGCGGCGGCCGGTGCCAAGAGTGTCTCCAGATTGAATCGTCGGGGCGGCAGCGTCGGTGGACATGAGTGATTTGGTTCGGTGGCTGGGAAAGTTAGGCTGAATTGCCGACGGCCTGGGCGGCCACTGGCGCGCTCCCCTGTGGGTCGCGGTTAAACGATTTGGTTCTACGGCGTTACTTCGCGGCGGCCGTCTCCCGTTTGCCCATCATTCGGCTCCCCGATCCGCGGCCGGTTTTCAATTCGAGCGGCTCGGGCTGCTGGGCCTGATGTGGATGTTCATCGCCGACGTAAATCTTGAGCTTCGAGAGCATGACAGTGGCCAGCTTGTTCTTGGGCAACATCCGCCGCACGGCCTCCTGGATAATCAACTCAGGATGCCGGGCCATCCGCTTCTCGGCCGTTTCCGAACGAAGCTGCGTGTAGCCCGTGTACCAAGTGTATTTCTTCTGCTGCCACTTCTTGCCGGTGAACTTGACCTTCTCGGCATTCACCAACACGATGAAATCGCCCGTATCGACGTGCGGTGTGTAGCTCGGGCGATGCTTACCCATCAGGATCATGGCAAGCTGGCTGGCCAGCCTGCCGACCACTTTGTCGGAGCCGTCGACGAGCCACCATTTCTGCTGCACCTCGCCCGGCTTGGCCATGTAACTCTTGATTGTCATCGTCGTATCGTCGTCCGCTTTTGTTGCGTCTCGAAAAGTTGGGAATTCGGTAGCATACCGGGAACGCCGCCGCCGGGCAAGGTGCTCTCGAAATTCGGTGCTGGGTCAGTTTGAAATCAGGAGTTTTTCTGGAGGCGGATTGCCATATCGCGTGAGATAGCCTCAATCTTAGGCCAATCGAGCAAATCCTTTTGAATCTTCCATAATCGAACCGATTTCCGTGCGGTGGCCACCTCCCGCACGGCGACACCGAGCAGCATTCCCGCCGCGATTGAGATGGAATCCGCTGGAAGATTCAAAAAAAACATCAGGGGAATCGCACCCGCTGCAAATATGGCTAACGGGGGCAGCACCCGCATTTGTCGCAGACAGATGGCGGTAGGAGACGCTGTCTTGTATTCGAGAAGCCGTTCGATTGTCAGACGGAAGAGCCGGTCATCGTGATCGGCTGGCGATGAGTAGGGATTGTCGTTCATGCACCCATCATATCCGACCGCTCATGCAATTCCAGAAATTCGGCGGATTGGCGAGTGATCTCGTGGCCGATGCTGGCAGCGTCGGCCACGGAGACTTTCGCTCATCTGACGGATATGCCACAATCTGGCCTGGAAATCGTGGATAAAAGTCCCCATTCTGGCAATTGTTCACATGAAACTTGCCGTCATCAAGGAGACACTTCCGGGTGAGCGCCGTGTGGCGCTCGTACCAGCGTCCGTGCCGCCGCTGCTAAAGGTCGGGCTGGATGTCGCGGTCGAAACCGGGGCCGGCGATGCAGCAGGATTCTTGGACGCCCAATATGCCGATAAGGGTGCCAAAGTCGTCGGTCGAACGGATGCCTTCACCGCCGATTGTCTTCTCCAAATCCGCTCGCTCGGGGCGAATCCCGAGGCCGGGCGAGCCGATCTGCCGCTCTTTCGCCCCGGCCAAGTGGTGATCGGCATGTGTGAACCGATTTGGAACCCGACCGGCGCGAGAGACCTCGCCGAGCGCGGCGTGACGCTCTTTGCGATGGAACTCACCCCCCGCATCACGCGAGCGCAGAGCATGGACGTGCTCTCGTCGATGGCCACGGTGGCGGGCTATCGGGCCGTGCTGCTCGCCGCCACGACCTTGGGCAAAATGTTTCCGATGATGACCACCGCCGCCGGCACGATCAAGCCGGCGAAGGTGTTTATCGTCGGCGCCGGCGTGGCCGGGCTGCAAGCGATCGCCACCTCGCGGCGGCTCGGAGCTGTGGTTTCGGCTTACGATGTCCGCCCCGTCGTGAAAGAGCAGGTGCAAAGCCTGGGGGCGAAATTCGTCGAAATGGCCCTCGACACGAAATCAGCCGAAGGGGCCGGCGGCTATGCCCAAGTGATGGACGAAGATTTCTACCGCCGCCAGCGCGAGCTGATGACCCGCGTTGTCGCGGAGCACGACGTGGTCATCACGACAGCCGCGGTGCCCGGCAAGAAAGCCCCGGTGCTCATCACGCGAGAGATGGTCGAAGGGATGGCCGCCGGCTCGGTGGTGGTCGATATGGCCGAGCGCGGCGGCAATTGCGAGCTGACCAAGCCGGATGGAACGGTCAATCACGGTGGCGTAACTATTCTCGGCCCTACCAATCTAGCTTCCGACGCCCCGTATCATGCCAGCCAGATGTACGCCAAAAACATGACTACATTCCTCACGCATCTCGTGAAGGACGGCAAAATCCAATTCGACATGGCCGACGAAATCACGCGCGAAACGCTTGTCGCGCGCAACGGGCAAGTGGTTCACCCGCGAGTGCGCGCGGCGCTGGGGATGGAAGAAGTGGCGAAGACTTGAGCCGTTGAGCGCGCTATACTCATGGGATGGGAAGCTCGTCTGACGATCCACAAACGTCGCCGCCGCGAAAAAAACGCCGCCGGTGGTTTCAATACCGCTTGCGGACGCTGTTTCTGGTGATGACAGCGATTTGCGTTTGGCTCGGCTGGGAATCGCATGTCGTTCGCCAGCGGAAGGCGGCGCTTGAGGAAATCAAACGGAGTGACGGTATTGTTTTGTCAGCAGCAGACACGCGCGAATTGTCCGCCGCGTTGATTGCATTGAACGCAGGAAAGGTACAGTCGGGCAAAGACCGGGCGGTCGCCTCGGCGTTTTTGTGGGTGACGAATCAGTCAGCGATCAACACTTCGATTCCCTTCATCCGGGAATGGCTCGGCGACGAGGCGATCGCGTCGATCGCGCTTGCCAGCAAGACTTCCGAGGATGACGTGAGCCGAATCGCGACCTTGTTTCCCGAAGCACACGTGGGCAAACCGCAGTACTCGTCCCCCATCGACAGTCCTCAAGTTCGGTGAGTGACATATTCGTACTGAGTCGGCAACGCCCAGGTCCGTCTGCGGTCGCGCGGCGTTGAGCTGTTAATGATCGCCGATCCCACCGGTTAGTGCCTCGCTGAAACCGAACGCCATCCGTCAGCGAGGCATTGCGATGCTCCGTCCCGCCGCGTCTGGTCCGCGCGTGTTTTTGACCGCCGAGTGGCGGAATTTGGCGATGCTGAACTACGAAGTGGACCCGCACGTGCTGGAGCCTTATCTGCCGCGGCAGTTGGAATTGGATTTTTGGAACGGCAAGACCTATGTGAGCCTGGTCGGCTTCTTGTTCCGCGACACGCGGGTGATGGGCGTGCCGATCCCGTTTCATCGCAACTTCGCCGAATTGAATCTGCGGTTCTACGTCCGCCGCCGCGACACTTTCGAGGAGCGACGCGGAGTGATCTTCATCCGCGAGATCGTGCCGCGGTGGGCGGTCAGCTTCGTCGCCCGCAAGGTCTATCAAGAGAACTATCTGACGCTGCCGATGCGGCATTCGATCGAGTCGGGCCGGCAAGCGGATGGCGGCGTGGCCGTTGAATATGCGTGGCGATTCCGGCGGCGTTGGAATCGGATGCGAATCGAGGCCGCTGGAATCGCGGAACTGCCCGCGACTGGATCGTTCGATGAATTCATCATCGATCATTTCTGGGGCTATAGCGGGCAGCGCAACGGCGATTGCTTGGAGTATGAGGTCGAGCACCGGCCATGGCCAATCCGTGTGGCGACGCAGGTTGAACTGGATTGTGATGCCGCTGGCCTCTATGGAGCCGAATTGGCAGAAGCTCTAGCGTGCCCGCCGCGATCGGCGTTTCTAGTCGATGGCTCAGCGGTGGCGCTGCACTGCGGTGTGCGATTGGCCGCGCGGCTTGAGGCGCCTGCCGTCGCGCCGCGTTAGCCCGAAGCTGTAGCTAAATCCGCAAGAATTCAGATTCATCGTCTTCGCCAATCGGAATTCTGGCGAATTCCGCTTCGTGCCCCGGCGGCTATAATGAGGTCGTCCATTTTTCTCGGAGGACCCATCATGTCGCGCGATCTGCGAATTAATCTCCTGCGCCTCGCGATCGCTCTGTCGATTTGTTGCGCGAACGCGCCGCCGCTCTCACTCGCCGACGAGCCAGTCACGTCGAATGCCGGCGCGACGGCAACCGCCGAAAAGGCGCCGCCGCCGCTCAAGTATTACAAAGGCCGCGAGATCGCCGACGCGATGCACTATTCCGGCGCGTCGTGGCTCGTGCGCGAATCGCGCGAGCGAGAGGAAGAATGCACCACGATGCTCAAGGCGCTGCACCTCAAGCCGGGGCAAACCGTCTGCGACATGGGCTGCGGCAACGGCTTTTACACGCTCAAGCTTTCGTCGCTCGTGGGCAAGGAAGGGCAAGTGCTCGCCGTCGATATCCAGCCCGAGATGCTGAGCCTGCTGAACGAGCGGGCGAAGGAGCACCATCTCGACAACATCAAGCCGGTTTTAGGAACGCCGTCCGACCCGAACCTGCCCGAGGGAAAGATCGATCTCATTCTCTGCGTCGACGTCTATCATGAATTTTCGAATCCGGAGGAGATGCTCGCTGCGATGCGGAAGAGCCTCAAGCCGAGGGGACGCATCGCGCTGGTGGAATTCCGCGCCGAGGACCCCAAAGTGCCGATCAAACCGCTCCACAAGATGACCGAGAAGCAGATTCTCAAAGAATGGCCCGCCAATGGCTTTAAGCTCGTCGAGCAATTCGACAAGCTTCCCTGGCAGCATCTGATGTTCTTCGAGGCGGAAGCAAAATAGCCGCGAAGCCCATTTTTCCCGTCCGATTCCGTCGACCGTGGCTGCCTAGGATACCGGCGTGACCTGGCGGGGTTTTTCGGTTCCGGCTAAATCGGCACGATCCTGCGGCGCGAATTCATCCCGTTGCCAAGGAGGATTCGACGCAAACGGAAAAATCCGGAATCTTGCGAAACCCAACCCAGTTTTCTTGTGTTTACATTTGTTGTGTTTATAATGAAGTCCTAATGTGGGAGTTTAGCACGCCGTCGTAGTCTTGCAGGATTCGCAGACTCTTTCCGGGATTGATCCGCTTATGAAATCAGCTCGGGGCTCATTCTCAGGGTTTGGACTGAGCCTTTAGTCGATCGGAACCACCCTCGACTCGTTTGAGGGTCAGTGTTTGGAACGGGGCTCATGCACAAACCTTCTGAACAAACCCAAGTCGCCTCGGGCGCGAGGTCGGCGTTCTCGTCTTCCTGCCCAGAAGATTGGGTGCCCGGTCGAAGCCTGTCGATGCGGCGCGTGGCGCAGCATGCCGGCCGGGCGGCGGAAGTCGAATGCACGGTTCTCATCTCAGGCGAAACGGGGACCGGCAAAGAGGTGTGGGCTCGGGCCTTGCATCGCAGCGGCCCGCGGGCGGGCAAGCCGTTTGTACCCGTCAATTGCGCCGCCTTGACCACGACCTTGGCCGAGAGCCAATTGTTTGGCCACGAGAAAGGGGCCTTCACTGGCGCCTTGGGCAGCTCGCTGGGCATCTTTCGCGCAGCCCAGGCCGGCGTCGTGTTTCTCGACGAAGTGGGAGAAATGCCGCTGGAACTCCAGCCGAAGCTGCTGCGCGTCTTGCAGCAGCGCGAGGTGACACCGGTGGGAGCCGCCCATCCGGTGCCGATCGACGTGCAGGTGGTGGCGGCAACGAATCGGGATTTGGAGGCGGAGGTCTCGGTCGGGCGGTTCCGAGAAGACCTGTTCTACCGGCTGAACATGGTGGAACTGCGAGTCCCGCCCCTGCGCGAGCGAGTGGAAGATATTCCCGAGTTGATCGAGTTCTTCACCAGCCGCTTTGCGGCCAAGTATCAGCGGCCCTTATGGCGGCCCGACGCCGATACCTTGCGGGAATTCGTCGAGTTTGAATGGCCGGGCAACGTCCGCCAGTTGTCGCACGTAATCGAGCAATCTTACGTGCTCGATTCCCAGCCCTGCTTGCCGCGGGGCAGTTCGTCGAATCGCGGAGCCCAAACGATGCTGCCGAGTTTCAATCTGGCTCGGCTGCGGAGCGAAGCGATCCGGCAGGCGCTCGACGTGACTCGCGGTCACAAAGGCCGGGCAGCCAAGTTGCTCGGCGTGCATCCCAATACGCTCACGCGCCTGCTTGCGCAAGCAGAATCGGATGATAACGGAACCGATTCTTCCGATCCTGACAGGGCCTACTGAGCTTCAGTCTGCGGGCATTTGGCGGCACAGAGCGGCCGATTTCCAGATGCGGCTGACTGCCCGATTTCCTCGCTGACCGCTCGGCGATCGAGGAGCGTCAAGGACATCCATTCGGCCCGTTCGTAGTTGTCACCATTTTGGTGAGGCATCACTAATTTGGTGAATCGGCGCAACGTTCTCAGCCTTTGAAACTTACTCCGATTCTATGGACGAGTTTTCAACATCCTCCGTTGAAATCATGGAAGTCTCGCTCTTTTTCTCGTGGTCCTAACACTCGCAATCGACCCGCAGGCAAGCGGTTAATGCGATCCGCGAGAAAAATGGAGACGGATGGAACGCTTGTTGCGGCGGATGAGCGGGCTAATTTGTGCTTCAGGGGGACAGAGAAAGGGATTTTCGATGAACGCAGCCCAAGAGAATCTGTATCAAGATGATCCCGATCCTGACCATCAAGTCGGGATCCGCCGCGAGACGGCGCGGCAGCCGCGCGTGCGCCGCCCGCAACACATCCGTACGAGCCGGCCGGCTGGCTTCAACGGCAAGCATCGCCGCCGCAACAAACGTTATCTCTTTTGATCGTCGGCGTGCATGCCAGCACGGCTCGCGCGACTCATCGCCCGGCAGAGTTTTCAATTGTCAATTGGAAACGACTGGGGTTGATCGTCAGATGGTAGCCGGGAAGCGAGTTAGGGCTGATTCGGGCCCCGACGTCCGCCGCTTCGGGCGGAAGAATGTAGAACTCGACGTTCTTCCATACTCTTCGGCCGATGCGTAGTTGGGCAATCTTCGCAATCTGGGCCATGACGTCGCGTCCCTCGGCAATGTGGTATTTGACTTTCCGCGCGTCGGGCCCAACCGCGAGCCCAGCCGTCTCGGCTAGGTTCTGCGCGATCACCGTCGATTCGCCGGCGTTGCCGAAGGTGAACGTCAACGGACGGCGGTCGTCGACGATGGCCGTCAGCCGGATGGCGCGACCCTCGCGGTAGATCGGCAAGGTATTGCCGAGCAAATTCGAGTCGAGCTTGTCGACGAACAGCCGCCAAGTGTCCTTCAATCCCTTGAGCGGCCCCAGTTGGCCGGGCGTCGGCAACGCGGCCAACGCCGCTGCGATGGCCGGGTCTTTGCCGAGCCGCTCATATCGTTGGGGCAAGTCGTCGGGCGTGTCGCGATACGCGAGAAGCTTTAACGTGGCATCGGTGCGGGCGTTGACCAGATCCATCAGCGCCGTCTTGAGTGGCGGCCCCATTCCCAATTTTTCCGGGGGAATGTAAACCTTTCTCAGTTGCTCGACAGCGGCGTCGGCGTTTTTCTGCTCTGCGTCGAGTTGTTTTCTTTGCGCAGTGCCGGCCTTGGCCGCCGCGGCCAATTCGCGAGTTTTCTCGGCAGACTCTTCGAGCTTGCTGAGTCGCGCGAAAGTGGCCTCGTTCGCGTCCAATAATTGTTCGACACTGGCTCGTGCCTCGCGATGCCGTTTCTCGAAGCGCTCGAGCGTCGCCAGCCGATCGCGAAGCTCCTGTTCTTCGGGCAGGATCCAGAGCTTTCCGACCTTCGATAGACCATGCTCTTGCAGCACGGCCTCCGGTGATGGCTCGCCGCTATCCGCCGATCGACCAACTGAAGTCCAGACCGTCAAGCACGCGACAACGCGGCAGCAGATCGCAATCGCCAGCCATCGATGCTTCGGGGCTTTCATGCGCGAATTATGACGCCCAACAACCGGGAAAGTCCAGCCACGAGGAAGCGGGCGGTCGGCGGGAGGCAGGCGATAGGAGGTGCTGAAGCTCTACCGGCGGAAGAACCGGCACTGGCGGCAGAACCGGCGTAAGTCGGCCGCCATTCTAGTCGCCGAACAAAACCCGCCGATCATGGATGGTGGCGACAAGGGATTTGCGCGGGATCAGGATCGGAGGTGCAGGATGTGGAAGTCGCTGTTCTTAGCATTGGGCATCTTCACGCTCGTGCTCGGGCTGGAAGCACTCGTGGTCGACAGCGCCACGTTCGCCAATCATGGCGATCCGGCCATCAAAGGAGATCTCGTGCCGGCCGAATGGGCTCCCTGGAGCCTGCTCTCGGCCGGGACCGTGGTGATCCTCTATTCGTTCACCCTGCCGCAGAAGCTCAAAGGAGGCGGCTAGCGCCAAGGGTGAAGTACGAAGGGCGAAGCGTGAGAACATCGCCATCACTCGGCATTTCGTACTTTGTACTTTGTACTTCGCACTTCGTACTTACTTCCCTTCCTTCTTCGCCGCCTCTTCCTTGGCCTTCGCGAGCTGATCGAGAACCAAGACGCCGTCGCTGTAGTATTGATCTCGGGTGTAGTTCCCATCTTTATCGACTTCCGCCCAGCGGCCGTCGCGAATCCCCTTCTTGTAGCAATTCAATGCCGACTGTTTGCCATCTTCATAATAGAACCAGACGGGGCCGTCGAGCTTGTCGTCTTTGTAAGTTCGCTTCGTCTTGATTTGGCCGTTTTCGTACCATTCGGTCTCGGCGCCTTCATGCTTGCCGGCCTTGAAGTTCACTTGCAATTGCTTCTTCCCGTTCTCGTACCATAGAGTTTGCACCCCTTCGGGCTGGCCGTGATCGTATGTGGCCAGCATGGCGGTCGGCTGTTCGGGAGTATCGTGCCACTTGGTAAACGTGCCTTGGAGTTGCCCCTTGACGTAGGTCGCTTCGCTGAGCTTCATTCCGTCGGGATACCAGCGCATCTCCTTACCGTCTTGAAGGCCGTCTTTGTAATGCGCCGACAGGCTCTTGGCCCCATCCTGATACCATTCCCGATCGGGGCCGTTCTTTTTTCCTTCGTGGAATTCGGCCTCGCTGGACATATGGCCGTTTTCGTACCAGCGTTGATCGAGCCCCTCTTGGTCGCCGTGAATGTAGTGAACCAGGAACCGCGGCCGGCCCGCGGAATACCAGCGGGCGAGTGTTCCCTCGACCACGTCTCGATCGTACGTGGCTTCGAGGGTTTTCTTCCCGTCCGCGCCCCACTCGATGTGCTTGCCTTGCCGCTTTCCGTCCTTGAATACGGTCTGCTCGATCTTGTCGCCGCTGGAGAGATAGCGAGTCTCGGTGCCGTCTTTCAGGCCGTGCCGGTAAGTCCCTTCCGCTTTGACTTTACCCGACGGATACAACTCAACCCAGGGTCCGTCGAGAACGTCGTTTTGGTATCGATAGCGCGAGGCTTCCGCGCCATCGCCAAAATAGCTGATCTCCCAGCCATGCTTGATCGGTTCGCCATGGCCAAGATCTTTCACTTCGGTCCGAAGGCGCAGCTTTCCATCGGCATCACGTTTTTCAATTGCCTTGACGTCGCCGATCGCAAAGCTGACGGCGAGGATTCCGAGCGTTTTGAACAGCAAGAGCATGGCAATCGGATCGATGTTTTCGGGAGGTTCTGGGGACGAACGAAGAAGGGATCGGCGGCGCGCCGGCCCAATTCAGCAGTGGCGTCTGCCCCTACGACCGCTACCTCAATGATAAGTCAGAAAACCGGGAATAGAAGGCGAAAAAACCGCTATTTCCCGTCCCGCAGGGCGTCGAAGTATTCCTTGGCATGCTCGCGCTGACTGCGCGGGAGGCGCTGGCCGGTGAGCGGATCGGCCGAGTCGTGCTTGGCGCTCTCGATTTGGGCCTTGATCTCTTCTTGGACCCGTCCTTTGATATTCGGGCCCTCGGCCTCGCCGACGGAGACTGCCGCCCCCTTGGTCATTTTCTGTTTCACGCTCGAGTCGTAGAACTTGGTGTCGGTGGGCTGCTCGGGGCGATGGCCGGAGGCGCGAGCTTTGCCGCCGCCGTTGGTCTCGCCAACCAAACGGTCTGAATCGATGTTGCAATTCCCTTGTCCATCGCATTTGCACATACCGGCTTTGCAGTCTGAAATCTGATCGAGCGTGAGGTCGAGCATCGCCAACTCGTCGCTTTGCTGCTTGAGATCGCTCAGTTGCCCCCGTAATTGGTCGAGCGCGTACTTAGCAGCCCCGGCCTTGCCGCTCTGGAGCGCTCCAGCGCACTGCTTGCACTGGCCGGCAAGCTGCTTGAGCTGGTTCATCTGGGAACTCTGCTGCTGCAGCTTGTCGAGCTGCTGTTGAAGTTTCTGGGCCTCGGCCGACTTGCCGGCGGCCGTCATCTGTTGAATCTGGCGTTCGAGTTCCTTTTTCGCCTGCTCGTGCTTCTCGACCATCTTCTCGAGGCTCTTGCGCATGGCGTCGAGTTGCTCAGCAAGCTGCTTTTGCTTCTCGGGGTCGAGCTTGTCGTTGTTCAGCGCGTCCTTGAGTTTGTCGAGTTCCTTGATGGCCTTTTGAAAATCGCCGTTCTTAAGGGCGTCGGCCAGTTTTTCGGCCGGGCCATTCTTGAGGTCCTTCATTTGCCCGAGTTGTTGCTTGAGCTTGTCGTCGCCGCCGAGCTTCTCGCGGCGCGCTTCGAGTTCCTTGGCAAAATCGTTCAACTTCACCAGCGCCTGCTTTTGATCGAGACCGTCCTTCTTGGCTAGGTCTTTGATGCCTTGTTCGATCTTCTTGAACAAGTCGCCGCCGTCCTTCAATCCTTGCTCGGCCGCTTCCTTCTGCCGCTCGGCCAGTTTCTTGCGCAGGGCCTCGGCCGACTGCTGGAGTTGCTGCGAGTTGGGGGGTTGGATGGCCGCGTTGGCTTCCGGTTCCTGGCCTCGATCCGAGATAAAGGTCAAGCTGAAGGCGAGCAGCGCCGGCAGCAAAGGGACCAAGTTTCTCCTTCCCAGGGGCACATGGAACCGCGAGCCGACGTCGATCCGCTCGATGCGGCGAATGGCGTCGTTCACCAGCGCCTGCCCCACGTCGCTCTGCAACTCGGACTGCGGCAGCGCCAGCGCGCTCGACACTCGCTCCTTCAAGCCGAAGCGGTGATCGATTTCAATCGCCGCCGCCAGCGAGTCATCGCGATGCAGCCAAGTCCACAGGCCGGCGCTCAGCAACCCCGCCAGAACCGCCCCGCCAATCCAGCCGGCCGACCACGCCCAACCGTCGATGCCGAGCGGCCAGATCTTTGCCACGGCGATTGCGATCGCCGCGACGAAGAGGGCCGCAGTCCAGCTCCAGGCTAGCGCGGCAAGGAATCGTCCAAGGATCAGCCGCCGCCGCGCCCGAGCAACCTGTTTGCGAAGCGTGTCCATGGGGTTTTGGATTTCCGATTTTGGATTTTGGATTGTCGGTTTCGGCCGATTGACTATCGCGCATAATTAGACGGCATTTCCGGCTGGTTCATTATAGGCGTTTTCACGTGTCCAAGTCGCTAGTGGCCCGAAAAATCATTGTCGTCGTGGGCAGGAGCGATTCGTCCGAATGCACGATCGGACGACCAGTGAATCCGCGCGTCGAAATGCGGTATAATGCTCGGGCGGCGGGCCTCGATCACCCGTCGCGGCTGAACAGAACAAACGGCGCGACTGAAATGTCGCGATCAACCAATGACTTCGGCAACTCCCCGGCCCTCAGTCCCCAGCGCCAAACCCCCGTCGTCCAGCCCCCAGCCCCCAGTCCCCAGCCCCCGGTCGCTGCCGACCCCCGACGAGCGGCCGGGCGCCGACGTGGTCATCTACGACGGCCATTGCCGGATTTGCACCGCGCAGATAAAAAAACTCACCTGGTGGGACTGCCAGGGAAAGCTGGCCTATCTGTCGCTGCACGATCCTGAGGTGCCGCGCCGCTATCCCGACTTGACGCACGAGCAATTGATGCAGGAGATGGTGATCGTGGATCGCCACGGTGATCGACATCGAGGAGCGGAAGCGATCCGCTATCTCTCGCGGCGCCTGCGCCGGCTGTGGTGGCTGGCCCCGATCTTGCACATCCCATTCAGCTTGCCACTGTGGAGCTGGCTCTATCGGCAAGTTGCGAACCGGCGCTACCGCTTCGGCCGAACCGCGGAATGCGACGGCGGGACTTGCCATTTGCATCAGAGATAGCATTTTATGACTGAATATCGGATCGAGCACGACTCGATGGGGGATGTCCGAGTGTCGGCGGCGGCGTATTACGGCGCGCAGACGCAGCGGGCCGTCGAGAATTTTCCGATTTCCGGCTGGCCGCTGCCGCCGGATTTGATTCATGCCCTGGGGCTCGTGAAGTTTGCCGCCGGCGTGGCAAATCACGATCTAAAGAAGCTGACAGCCAGCGGCAAGAACCCGATCACGTACGAGCAGGTCGAGGCAATGCTCGCCGCCTGCCGTGAGGTGTACGAAGGGAAGTTCGACGACCAATTCCCGATCGACGTCTTTCAAACGGGCTCCGGCACGTCGAGCAACATGAACGCCAACGAGGTGATCGCCAGCCGCGCGACCGAGTTGACCGGCGGCGATCGCTTCGCCCCGAAGAAAGCGATCCATGCCAACGACCATGTGAACATGGGGCAGTCCACCAACGACATGTTCCCCACGGCCATCCACGTCGCCGTGGCGCTGGCGATCAAGAATCGGTTGCTCCCGGCCCTGCGACGGTTTCACGAAACGCTTGCCGAAAAGTCGCGGGCGTGGGACCGAATCATCAAGATCGGCCGGACGCATCTGGCCGACGCCACTCCGCTGCGGCTCGGCCAGGAAATCGGCGGCCTCGCGCGGCAATTGGGGCTATCGCTCGAACGGGCCGAGCGGGCGATCGCGGCCGTCTTGGAATTGCCCGCCGGCGGAACGGCCGTCGGCTCGGGTATCAACACGCACGCGGAATTCGGCCGCCGCGTGGCCGCCGTGCTCGCCACGGAGACCGGCATCCCGTTCGTCGAGGCGAAAAACCACTTCGAGGCCAACGCCCAGCGCGACGGGCTGGTCGAATGCCACGGCCAACTTCGCGCGATCGCCGTCACGCTCTTCAACGTGGCGAACAACATCCGCTGGCTCGGCTCTGGGCCGCGCTGCGGGTTCTATGAAGTGATGCTACCCGATCGCCAGCCGGGCAGCTCGATCATGCCGGGCAAGGTGAACCCCGTGATGTGCGAGAGCATGATGCAAGTCACCGCCCGCGTGATGGGGAACGATCAGGTGGTGGCCTTCTCCGGCGCGACCGGCGGGCAATTCCAGCTCAATATCATGATGCCGGTGATGGGCCACTCGACGCTCGAGAGCATCCGCCTCCTGGCTTCCGCGACCGAGGCCTTCGTCGATTTCTGCGCCGTGGAAATGGAAGCCAACGCCGCGGCCTGCGAAGCCGCGGTCGAAAAGAGTCTCTCGATGGTCACGAGCTTGAACCCTTATATCGGCTACGAACGCGCCGCCGCGCTGGCCAAGGAAGCCTTCAAGACCGGCAAAACGATCCGCGAACTCTGCCGAGAACAAAGAATCCTCTCCGACGACGAACTGGCCAAAGCCCTCGACCCCTGGAGCATGACCGAGCCGCACGGCTAGCACATTCCGCGGATTTTTTGAAAGAGGTCTTTAATCCACAGATTACACAGATTTACACAACTTTTTGAACCCTCTTCGGACTCAGATTCCGACTTCGTCCAATCTGTGAGAATCTGCGTAATCTGTGGATGAAAATCTTTGATGGAATGGTTCTGATGCCCAGGCAATGTTTGTCATTTGACAAACGGGGAATTAAGCTGTGGCTTGTTGTTGATTTCGCCGTCTGTAGCGAGCTGGCCCGGGAGACGGAGCGGCAACCCTTTCCGTTCGGAACAATCTAATGAGAATAACTGCACTGCTGATTACACTCTACATATTGTTGAATGTCGCGCCGACAGTTTACTCAGCAACCACCTACTCCATTACTGACCTTGGAACGATTGGTCGATCCCTCAGCACAGGCTGGAGCATCAACGCCAGCGGCTGGATTGCCGGTGAGTCGACTACAACTGGTAATGCGGTGGATCACGGGTTTCTTTATGACGGCACGATTCACGACCTGGGAACTCTCGGCGGAGCGTATAGCGAAGCCTTCGGCATCAATGCCGTCGGCCAAGTGACTGGCGAGGCCGACGTATTCGACAGCGGATTTCATGCGTTTCTTTACGATGGAACGATGCACGATTTGGGGACGCTCGGGGGAAGCAACAGTCGCGGTCGCAGCATTAACGCTAGCGGCGAACTGACAGGTTGGGCCGAAACGACTGTCGACGTCGCGACTCGCACAGCCGCGACTCACGCATTTCTCCATGACGGCTCGATGCACGACCTTGGTACGTTCGGTGGACAGTACAGCGAAGGCTGGGGAATTAACGACAGGGGCCAGATTGCAGGCGGTGCCAATACAGCCGGCAATGCTTCGAGTCACGCGTTCCTCTATGATGGCACGATGCACGATCTGGGAACGCTTGGTGGAGTCAATAGTGACGGCTTCGGCATCAACGCAAGCGGCAAGGTGACGGGCGAGGCGGACACTTCCAGTGGTGCAACTCACGCGTTTCTCTATGACGGCACGATGCACGACCTGGGAACCCTCGGCGGAGACTCGAGCGAAGGTTTCGGCATCAACGTCAGCGGCCAGGTGACGGGCTGGGCATATACAATCGGCGACGCCGCGCAGCATGCGTTTCTCTATGTTACCCCCGACGGAATGGTCGATCTCAATTCACTCATCAGTCCCGCCTCTGGATGGATCTTGGTCGATGCCTACGCCATCAACGACCGCGGCCAAATCACGGGAGAAGGGGCGATTTGTGGCGCGACGCATGCGTTCCTGCCACCCCGACGCCCGAGCCGAGCACATTTGTGCTCGCCGGATTGGGAATGCTGGGCGCCCTCGGCTATATTCGTCGCGCACGAAGAGCATCCCGATAGGGATGACAGCGATTAGCCGGCGGTTGAGGCCGTTAGGCCGACACCGCCGGAAACTGTGCGATAAGCGGCGCCGACCCCGGCGGCGTCGCAGCGCTCGCATCCCTCCGGGATGCAAATCTCATTTTGAATTCTCGTGACCGGGGGTATCGGCCTGCCGGCCTCGACCCCCGGCTAATGGCTGGGAACCCTCTCGGGTTCCATTCTTGCGGTTGGCTCCTTATGCGGTTCGCGGCGCCCACGCACTTTGAGCCTTCACCGACTAATTCCCCGCGGCCGCGGCTTTCACGTCGTAGCAGTTGAGCGTGCCTTGGTCGCGGAGCAGGAGGTGACCGTTGGCGATCACCGGGTGGGGCCAGCTTGTCTTGGGGCTGCTCCCTTCGGGAGTGAAGCGGCCGAGTTCTTTGTAGGCGGCTGGGCTGGCTTCGACCAGCGCCACCGGGCCGTTCTCGCTGCGGACGCAGAGGCGGCCGTCGGCGGCGGAGATCGAGCCCTTGCCTACCGAGCGGTCTTCCCACTGCACTTTGCCGGTGGCGAAATCGACGCACATCAGGGCCGCGCTGGAGGTGCCGTAGACGCTATCGCCGACGAGAACCAGGCCGCCGTGGTGAGTTTGTAGCTTGGCAAGAAAATACACTTCGGTCGGCGTGATTTTGTCACCGTCCGCGGCGAGCTTCGCCAGGCCTGCGCCTTTGCGGGTCGCTGCGCTGAACACGGAGTTGTTGCTGAAGATCGGCGTCACGGCGTTCATGCTCCCCTGCGACGTGTTGTCATAACGCCAGAGGAAGCGACCGGTCTTGGCCTCGATTCCCACGAGGCCCTTGCCCAAGAATTGGATGTATTGGCGTATGCCCCCGACCTCGCCGATCACGATCGATGCGAACCCCGCCGGATCGCCGCCGGGCACGGCGCACTGCCAGACGCCGCTGCCATCGTTCTTATTTAGCGCCACCACGGTGGCCTTACTGCCGCCGGGGGAGCAAATCACATTTTCTCCGTCAACCAACACTGACTCGGCATAAGCCCAATTGCCAGGCTTGCCGTCGAATTCCTTGCGGATGTTTTTTGTCCAAACGATCTTGCCGTCCTTTGTGTCGACGCAAGCCAAGTCGCCGTCGGAGGAAAGCACATACGCCCGGTCGCCGTCGATGGTGGGCGTGGAGCGCGGGCCCGGATAGTTCGGCCGTTGCATCGGCATACCTACGTCGCCAAGGCTTGTGGACCAGAGCTTCTTCCCATCCGACTCGCTCAAGGCGATAAGCTGCTCGATCTTGCCATCCGGCGTGCCGACGAGGTAGATCTGCCCTTTCGCCACAGAGGGCGTGGAATACCCTTTGCCGAGGTCGGTTGCCTTCCACGCAAGCTTCGGCCCGCCTTCCGGCCACTCTTTGAGCAGGCCGGTCTCTTTCGACACGCCATCGCGATTCGGCCCGCGCCATTGGGGCCAATCCTCCGCCCTCGCGGAGACGACGCAAAGGCCAAACCAACCGACGCACATGGTCAAAAGCAGTCGCGGTTTCATGGATCAATCTCCGGTCAATGGGTTGAGAAGCGAGCTGTGCGAATGGGTGGCACGGGCCAGCGAAGTCGGCCCGTGCCGGAGAGCAGAGTTTTCGCCACGATGCAATCCAACTGACGAAACCCAGACTGCCCGGCGTCGATTCGCCATTTACGTTTAGCAGAAGCGCGCCAAGTGCAGTCGCAAATCGCCGGTCAGCACTGGCCGACTTCGCTGGCCAGTGCCACCCGGCACCACGAGCTAATCCTTGGATCGCTTGGCTTCCCAATCTCGGCTTGAGTCCTGACCGTCGCGATCGATGTCCGTCTTTCCCTTGATCGTGTCGCCGCTGACCTTGCCTTTGTACTTGAAGGTCATCTTCTGCCCGTTCCCTTCACGGACAACGGTGAACGAGAGGTCGCCGTCCTTGTACTTTCCGTCTTGGATATCGGTGTCGCCGGCGGGTCCAGTCAGAGTGCCGGTGAGCTTGTCGCCGTCCTGCTTCAATTTCAGCGATAGGTCGAAGGTCTGATCGTTGAATTTCACTTCCCACTTCCAAGTGCCGGTCGGGTTTTCCGCCGCGCGAACCATTCCCGCCACCGCGACGATTGCAAAAACGAGCGGCACCACAAGAAGTCGTTTCATCGCATCTCCTCCCCGAGAAAAGAATTACAGAGAAAAGGATTCAAGAACCCGCCGACGTGTCACTGCCCGCTTGAATTCAGATCCACTAACCCCGAACCGGCCGCGGGGTTCCGAGGATTCCTCGGCGAATCACCGCAATCCGCATAATCTGCGGACGAACGCTTTTGATTGTAATCCTCGGCTACATCAGCCACCAGTTGCCGCTGACGACGACGTAGATGCCCAGCAGCAGGTTGGTGACGGCGTGGGCGGCGATGCAATCCCAGACATTGCGAGTGCGGAGCATCAGCCAGGTGACGGCGGAGAACCAGACCGCGGCGGCCAGCGCTTCTCCGGGGTGCATGAGCACGGGCAACGCCGTGCCCGCGATGATGGCGAGCCGATTGACGCGGCCGAATGGCACTGTCCACCATTCGGGGGCGACGAAATATCGCGTCAGAAACCCGCGCAGAAAGAACTCTTCGATCACTGGCACGACGAGCGCCAGGCCGACGAAGCGGATCGCGAGAAAACCATACGCCCACGCCGGCGAGCTGGCCAGTTCGTGCTGCGGATTGAACGCGCTCCGCGCGCCGACGCCGGGAGTCCAACCGAGATGCGATTGAATGGTTCGTTGAGTCCAAGCCAGCGCGATCCAGACGACGGCACCAACGACCCCCACCATGATCGCTAGCAGACTGGCCCGGCAAGGAAATTGCCGATACCCAGGATAAACGTACGCGATCGCCGCCACGGTCAGCAAAATCTTGACCGTGTAAATCAGCGGGTAATGGCGATATTCGATGCCCAGATCGAGCCACGCCGCGGATTTTGCGCCCGGCTCGGCGGGGGGCCCCGGCTCGAAGCTGCCCGCTAGCATGTAGACGACAAACGGCAGCAGAAAGACCAGCCAGGGATTGGATCGGGCGGCGCGAAAACTCATTAGTCGTTCGTTAGCAACTGGTAACGAGCGCCTAACAAACCCGGCTGGGAGAAGGGGACAGTCTCCTTTTGTTCCGACGACTCCACAAAAGGGGACAGTCCCCGCCGGGTTTGTTAGACGCTCTATGCCGAAGAATTGCCCTTTTCCTTCTACGGAATCCGAGTAATATAGATACCTAGAGCGATTCCTACCACGTGTGCCAGGCCGTCGCGCTCAATTGGGCTTGGTGCTGCCGCGGGCCGGCAATGTTGGCCGGTTCGGGTTTGGTTGGCGGAACCAGCGGTTTTGATCCTCGGAATTCAGATGACCAGCGATGCCACAATTTGTCCGGGAAATCGGCCTCCCGCGGGCCGATCGGCAGCGCTGATTTGCTGCCGGTAGGCAGCGGGGGCCTGCTGCGGTAACGCAGCGGCGGTCTGAGGACCAGCGGTTTCACCGGCCATTTTCCACTTTCCCCCTTTCCAGGGTGTCTGAGACTCTATCTATGGACCTCGCAAAACTACGAAACATCGGAATTTCGGCCCACATCGACTCGGGCAAGACCACCTTGAGCGAGCGCATCTTGTACTACGCCGGCCGAATCCATCGCATCCAAGAGGTCAAGGGCGAGGGCGGGGCTACCATGGACTACATGGACCTCGAACGCGAACGCGGGATCACCATCACCAGCGCCGCCACGACCGTCGAATGGGAAGATCATTCGATCAATTTGATCGACACGCCGGGACACGTCGATTTCACAGTCGAAGTCGAGCGCAGCCTGCGCGTTCTGGACGGGGCGATCCTCGTGCTCTGCGCGGTCGGCGGCGTGCAATCGCAGTCGCTCACGGTCGATCGCCAGATGAAGCGCTATCATGTGCCCCGGCTGGCGTTCATCAACAAGATGGACCGCACCGGCTCGAACCCCGACCGCGTGGTCGCTCAGGTCAAGGAGAAGATGGATTGCGACGCGATCCTCATGCAATGGCCGATCGGCAAGGAAGACGGCTTCCTAGGGGTCATCGACCTGGTGACGATGAAGGCCCTTTATTTCGACGGCGACAACGGCGAGAAGGTCCGCGAGGAAGCGATTCCGGCCGAATTGCTCGACGCGGCCAAGCTGGCCCGGCATCACATGCTCGAAAGCCTTGCCATGTATAGCGACGAGCTGATGGAGCGGCTGCTCTCCGAGGAAGCGGTGCCCGAGGAATTGATCCACGCGACGATCAAGAACGCGGTGCAGACCCAGGACGCCACGCCGGTCTACATGGGGTCGGCCTACAAGAACAAAGGGGTTCAGCCGCTCTTGGATGCGATCGTGCGCTATCTCCCGTCGCCGCTGGAGCGGAAGATCGCCGCCAAGTCGTATGCCAATCCCGACGAGCAATTCCCGCTCGAACCCGATCCGGCCAAGCCGCTCGTG